>JBBQYD010000436.1:0-4934 GCA_038209025.1 Verrucomicrobiota bacterium
GCATGGCCGAAAGCCTGGGCTTCTGGAAGCGCGGCAAGCTGGAAGTGAGTTTCGACAAGACCACCCGCCTGCCCCACCATATGAACTACAGCAATGACAACCAAGGCATCTACACCCGCATGACCTTCAGCTACAACCCCGGCGGCAAGCTCAACGCCGTCACCATCGCCAACCAGAGCAAGGGCATGGAAGGCCCCGCCTCCCTGCAGGTGGGCTACGGCGCCGACAGCCTCATGAACCATGTGGCCGGCGAATTGGGCTTCGCCCAGGGCAAGATGCGCTTCGACCTGGATCTCGCCTGGGCCAAGGGCAAAAAGCCCAGTTCCATCGTCACCATCCCCCCCATCGGCGCCACCAAGAAGGGTCGCGAAGAAATGGAGACCCTGCTGCTGGTGAACCTGGCCGGCCGGGTCCTGGACCTCCAGCGCAGCGGCTTCAACCTGCGCAGCGTGACCCTCACCAACAAATAACCCCGATCGAGGCAGCACTGGCCAGGCCCCGCCCCCGCGGGGCCTGGTCATGTCTGGCCTCCGGTCGGCGCGAAGGTTTCCGGCCAGGTTCTCCCGCGGCGGGCGCCAAATCGCTCCGGATTTGCTATACTGCCCAATCAGTCGGGGCGTGGCGCAGCCTGGTAGCGCATCTGCTTTGGGAGCAGAGGGTCGTAGGTTCGAATCCTATCGCCCCGACCAAATAGAATCAGATAGTTAGAGACAAAAAGGACCGACGAAATCCGGTCCTTTTTACTGCCTTGACACCTGGGTGACACTTTTGGGCCAAAGAAATGCCCAAGCACAGGGGATGCCGCCCCGAGGGGGGGATAGCTTCGCCTCGCCGCTAACAAGGCAGAAATCCGTGCTTCAAGTCATTTACTTTACAATTATTTATCACAATCAACGTGTCAAACACACTGGATGGGCAAGCCACGGGCGAGGCCCCATCCAGGCGTTAGCGGTTTGAGGCCTTTGAATTCCCTATCCCCCGCCACCTCCGCTGTCCAGGAATACGGTTTCATAGGCGTTTTGATCGCCATCCCTGTCAGTCCACTTCGGGCCCGGCCACGGCATTCTGCCGCTCCTCGATCAGCCGCAGGATTTCCGGGCAGCCGAAGGCGTGGTCGTAGGCGGTCTTTTTGTCCCGGTCCAGCAGGTCCATGTCCGCGCCCTTCGAGAGCAGAAGCTGGACGATCCGGGGCCGGTCGGCCATGGCCGCCAGCATCAGGGGGGTGCGGCCCTCCAGGTCGCGATGGTTGGGATCCGCGCCCTGGCCCAGGAGCCCTTCGGACTCCCGGTACTGGCCGCGCAGCACGGCCGCCGCCAGGGCCTGGTTCCGGACCAAGGCGAGGACCTGGGTCTCCGCGGAAGCTGCCGGCTGCGCCTTGGTCTCCACGGAAGCCGCTGGCTGCGCTTTGGTCTCCACGGGAGCCGCCAACCCGGCCTTGGGCGCTTCGCTCCCGGCTCCGGCGCCCGCGGGCACAAGCGCCTTGCGCTCCCCGAACAGGTACCCGGCGATGATCCCGGTGACCGGCAGGGGCAGGGGCTCCTGCTTCGCCAAGAGTGCGCGGATCTCGGGCTCCTGCTGGTAGAACGCGAGGATGGTCTGGATCTCCCGTTCCACCGCCTGCCTATCCGTCAGGTGGACTTTTCTATAATGGCGCCCGCTTGGGCAGAGCTGCCCGGCGGTCTGTCCCTCTTTGTTCTTCAAGCCCGCATTTGCGCCGAGGAGCAGAAGTTCCTCGACCAGCTTCGGCTGCCCGGATTGGACCGCCATCATGAGCGGGGTCATGCCTTCGCAGTCCTGGGCGTCCAGGTTGGCGCCGCTCTTGAACAACAGTTGAACCAGCCCCACCGAGCCTGGAAAAGCCATGGAATATTCCGCATCCGCCTTTAAGTCAAAACTAATGTTGCGGCCGTCGAAGGGGGGGTAGATCGCGTACATGAGGGGCGTCCGAAGGGCCTGGCGTTTGCCGGATCCATTTCCTGAATCATTGACCTTGGCTCCGGCCGCGATCAACGCCTGGACCGCCGCCGGCTGCCCTTTCGCCACGGCCAGGGCCAGGGGGCTGTTCCAGTCGTTGAACTGCCGGGGATTGGCATTGACATCGGCGCCATCGGCGATGGCCTTCTTCACCACCTCCAGGCTGGCCTGATCGAAACGGGAGCCGGGACGGAGCGCCTTCCGCAAGGCCACGGTGGCCTGCTCGTTGAAACCAGCCCGGGCCGGGGCCGCGACAACCAGGATCAGGGCGAGGGTTGCAGCTCTTGCAGAATGGGATGGCATAACCTACCTCCGGGACGTTCGGTCACCCGAGAAATGCAATGTGTAGTTAATATGTTCCCGAACCGGGGTGGTTGACCACTGCCCAGCATGGGCAGCAGGACATGACACATGACATTATTCGTCTTTTTTTCGTTTTTTTGGATCAAACAAGCCCTGCCTTTTGGAAGTCGAACTGGATTCGGTTGATACCTAATTCATTCGTCTCCAGATGAATTTTCAGGTAAATGCCTTGGAATGCTTCAGCCCCCTTGGCCCTTTTCCCACCAGGGCAACCAGAAAATACCTCATACCACCCGCCGCAGACGAATTGAATGGCCATTGGCTTTTAGTAGATTTCGCCAAAAGTGTATATCTGATAGTGGCATTCAATCCTCTGTATATTTTCGGTTTTTCCTACGCGTTTTTCCTAGACCTGACCAAGCCATATCTGACCAAGGGTTACGGCTGAGAGTGCGCCTTTGCCGCTTGCCCGTACAGGCATCCCCCATTGCGGGGGTCTTTTGGGTTCAGTTCTGGTAATTGCGAGGGTTGGCTAGGTCGCTTGCTTCCCGTAGATTTGCGCCTTCCGGTCCCGCATTTGCTCCCAGGCCAGTTCCTTCATGGTCTTACCGTTCTTTCCGGCAATGTGCGCGGTAATGAACCCACAGAATCCACGGTCGAAGAAGTGCGCGTTCTGTGAGGTCCAATAGGTCAGGTTAGTTCACTAAAGTCTATTAGCGTTATTAGTTATCGTTTACGTTCGTGTTTTGTGTCGTCTATGGCATGCTGACGCCGTCAAGCGTGCACATGTATGCGTTTCTCGATCAAGTATTGCCGGCATTCGAATGGCTCAGTTGGCGGGGCTCTCTCGTTGGGTTGATTCAGGCGCCTCAAACCTCGAAAACAGCCAGCTTGTAAATTGATCGGGGATGTAACAGGACCTTTAGAATATGACGACCATTCAGGAGGCACGATGAAAACGAGCGTTATTGAAGTGCACGACATGCTGTCGGTATTGACCGTGGACGAAGTGGAAAAGCGGATTGGCGAGGTGCCGGGTGTCGAAAGCGTTACAGTGAATTACGCTGCGGGAAACGCCACAGTGCGCTATGACGAAACCCGACTCGAAGTCGCCGATATCAAGGTGATCATGCACCAACGCGGGCATCAGCCCGCAGGCGAATCCCTACCCACGCATGTGAGCGAACAAGAGCCCGAACGCAAGCGTACCGAAGTGCCAACGCCGAAAGCTGCGCCGGCCTCTCCTTCAACGCCCGAAGCCGCTGTGCCAAAACCTTCCACTGTCGCAGCCGCCGTCGTGCCCGCGATGGCTGTTCCCGGAGGAGACGGACAACAGGACAAAACGGCGCCGAGCGGGCCGCCATCAGCAAAGGTAGCTGCTCCGCCGAAACCGTCCCCGGTCGCGCCGGTCGCGAACCCTTCAACGCCCGTAGCTGTTGCGCCGAAAGCCGCTCCCGACCCGAAATCCTCAACGCCCACAGCCGCTGAGCCAAAAGCTGACTCCTGGAAAGTACATGCGCTTTCGCTGACGGTGACTCTGGGTGTGGCATATATCTTATGCGCCATTTTCGACGTTCTGTTTCCGTCCGTCGGGCTGCTTGCTGCATTTGCACCGGCCAGTCCGTTGCCAATCTCCGGTAGTCCCCTCGCTTACCTGACGGGATTCGCGCTGTTCACCGTCGCTGGTTTTGTATTTGGCGCACTCCATGGAATTGCATGGGCATTCTGGAGTAAAAGACTGCGGTGAGATGACGTCATGGATCCGCAGCCGGATACCCTGAATGAAGATGACGACCCTTAAGGAAGTGTAATGAAAACGAGCGTCATTGAAGTGCGCGACATGTTGTCGGTATTGACCGTGGACGAAGTTGAAAAGCGGATTGGCAAGGTGCCGGGTGTAGCAAGCGCTACCGTGAATTACGCTGCGAAAAACGCCACGGTGCGCTACGACGAAACCCTGCTCGAAGTCGCCGATATCAAGGTACTCATGCACCAACGCGGGCATCAGTCCGCAGACGAACCCCTACCCAAGCACGTGAGCGAACACGAGCCCGCACAAAAGCATGCTGTAGCACCAACGCCGGAAGCGGCGCCGGTCTCCGTTTCAACGCCCATAGCTGCTGTGCCTGCGCCGGGCGCTCCCGCAGCCGACGGCCAAGAGGGCCACTCAGCGTCGGGCGCGCCGCCTCCACCCCTCCCACCTGCCATGGCGAAGGCAGGCAGACTCGATGACCCGTCCATCATGAATGCGGATGAAGTGGCAGGGGCGCTCGGCGCAGACATCGGAAACGGGCTCACTTCAGAGGAGGCGTCGCGCCGACTTGCGGCCAACGGCCCCAACGAGCTCCGCTCTGCCCCGCGGCGGCCCACGTGGCTTCGCATCCTGTCGCACTTCCATGATCCCCTGGTTTATCTGCTGCTCGCCGCCATCGCCATCGCGCTGGTCGCCTGGGTGATTGAGGGCTTGGTCGGCTGGCCTGTGGACGCGATCGTCATAGCGTTCATTGTCCTGCTCAACGCAGTGCTGGGCTATGTGCAAGAAGCCAAAGCGGAGGACGCCGTCGCCGCACTAGCCAGAATGACCGCGGCGACCTCCGCGGTCTTGCGTAACGCTCAGGTGCGGCGGTTACCCAGTGCTGAGCTGGTTCGTGGCGACT
>JBBQYD010000437.1:0-4902 GCA_038209025.1 Verrucomicrobiota bacterium
CGTCCGAGGTGAATCCGCACTCCCTTGCGCTCCGTCTGGCGCCAGATGCTGCTCAAACGCTTGCCTTTCCAAAGCGCCTTCGAGAGCGGCGGACGATTGTAGGGCTGCTCCGAGTCGGCGCTGATCAATCCGATTGTGCCATTTCGGTCCACCTGTCGAATGCCGCGTGCGGCCGAGTCCGCCGTCATCCCACCACCGATGATCAGGTATTTATAGCTCTTCATTCTACTGGCGTTCATGGTTTCGGAGACCCATCACTTCGCCACGGGCCTCGGTGATGAGCTTGCCCAACTCCAGCGTCACCGGGGGTGCAAACTCATCCGCGCGCGCACGGATGAGTTTGGCCGCCTTTGCTACCACGAGGGAATCCGTTGCCGGACTCCGCCGCCGCTGGCGTTGATGGTCGGCATCACTTCAGCGATCGGGTTGAGACTCCGCAATGGGGCGCTCTTGAGCTATGGGGGAATAACCCCACCGCCGCTCCCGTGGTGTCATGCCCGTCTCACGGGTTCCCGGCGCCGTGCGTCAGCCAGCGCGCCTGAAGCCCTTGGACCACGCCGAGCAAGTCGCCAGGCCTTGCCGGCTTCACGATATAGTCCGCCGCGCCCAACTGCCGGGCTCTTTCCTGATCCGCGGGTTCCTCGGAGGAGGTCAGCACCACCACCGGAAAATCCTTGTCCCGGGCGCGCGCCTGCAGCCAGGCCAGCACGTCAAACCCGTCCACCATCGGCATTTTCAGGTCCAGCAACACCAGCACCGGCAGCGGATGCTGGGCACGATCAGAGAACGGCGGCTCCCCCTCCAGGTAGCGGATCGCTTCCCGGCCGTCGGTGGCCACCACGAGCGGGTTGAGAACGCCCGCCTTCTGCAAGGCGAGCCGGAGGAAAAACACGTCCGTCGCTTCGTCTTCAGCTACCAGGATGGGTGCACCGTGTGTCATTGCTGGTTTCTACTTTCTGCTTTCTGCTCTCCGGCTGCTCGCAACTCCACCCAAAACCGGCTGCCCTGACCTTCCTGAGATTCCACCCCGACCCGGCCACCCATCCTCTCCACCACTTTGCGAACGATCGCCAGCCCGATGCCGGTCCCCTCATGGGTTGCGGTGGCGCGCTGGAACAACCTGAAGATCCGTTCCTGGCACTCCTGGGCGATCCCAATGCCGTCGTCCTCAACCCAAATCCTGACCAGCGGCGGTTCCTGGTTCCCCCGGGCCGGTTCCGGCTCCCTGCTGCCTGCTGCCTGCTTCGCCCCCTCGGCCCGGATGCGGATGCGCGGTTTTGTGCCGGCCTTGGCGAATTTCACGGCGTTGATCAGCAGGTTGGAGAAGCACTGGGTCAGCGCCGCCGGGTTCCCCAGGACCACCGGCAGGGGTCCGGCCGTCTCGATGTCGGCTTCGTCAGGCTGCAGGTTGGGGTAGGTTTCCACGATCTCGGGGATCAGTTTCCCGAGATTCACCGGCTCGAAGGTGACTTGGTTCCGCACGACTTTGCCGTAGTTCAGTGAATCGGTGATGAGCCAGTCGAGCCGGACAGCCGCGGTTTTGATGCGGCGGATGTGCTCCCGGCTTGGCGGGGTCAGAACTTCGCCGCACTCCTCTTCCAGCATGCTGGCAAAACCTTGCATGGCGCGGAGCGGCGCCCGCATGTCGTGCGTGATCGCATAAGAGAAATGTTCGAGATCGCTGATGGTCTCCTGGAGTTTGGCCGTCCGCCGGGCCACGGTCGTCTCCAGCTCGGCGGCGTGGGCCTGGAGTTTGACTTGCGCTTCCTGCAAAGCTCGCTCGGCTTCCATCCGCTCCGTGACATCCAGCACCAACGACAGAATGGAGCGCAGTTTGCCCGACCCATCCAGAAGCGAGGAATTGTACCACTCGCAATGAGCCACCGAGCCATCCTTGCGGTAGTTGCGGTTGAGCGACAAGCGGCGCGGCGTGGTGCCGTCCTGCAACCCGGCAGAAACCCCCAAAACCCCGGGCGAGTCCTCCGTGTAGATCCACCGGAAGTCTTCCATCCGCTTGCCCAACACCTCCTCGGCTTTCCAGCCGAAGATCCGTTCCGCCTCACCGGACCACCGGGTCAGCCGCATGTCCGGCCCCCACTCGATCACCGCCAGCGGAGAATTATCCACGTGATACGTGAGCCGCTGGGTGAGTTCGTGCAGCGCCGCCTCCGCCCGCTTGGATTCCTCCACATCGGTATTGGTCCCGAACCACTGCGTGACCCGCCCCTGGTCATCCTTCAGGGGAATGGAACGGGTCAGAAAGCGGCGGTACTGGCCATCGGCTCCCCGCAGCGGGAATTCCATTTCGAACGTTTCAGCGCTGGCAATCGCCGCCTTCCACCGCTCCATCATCCCCGGCAGCAGCAACGGATCATGCACGCTCTGCCAGCCCCAACCCTCCATCTGCTGCGGGGTGGTGCCGGTGTATTCGTACCAGCGGCGGTTGTACCAGTGGATATACCCATCCGCGTGGCCCATCCACGCCAGTTGCGGCATGGCATCGGCCATCGTGCGGAAGCGCTGCTCACTCTCCCGCAGCGCCTCATCGGCGTGTTTCTGCCCGGTGATGTCGAAGTGCGTGACCACGGCCCCGCCGACGGCAGGGGGCGGTTTGACGGCCTGCATGAGGAACCACCGCGCCTGCTCCGGCGAGTCGCACGGATATTCCAGGTCAAAATGGTTTTGCTCCCCGCGCAGCAGGGCCTCAAGCCCGGTCAGAGCCTGGCCCGCCAGCACATCGCCCGCTTGCATGGCCCGTCTGCAGATGTCGAGGTATTTCACTCCAATGGACACGCGCCCGGCGGCGGGGTCGCCGTTTTCCCGCGCGAAGCGCAACCAGGGCTCGTTCACCCCCAGGATGGTGCCCTCCGCATCCAGCACGGCAATGTGGGCCGGCAGGGAATTGAGCAGGGCCAGGTTAAACTGCTCGCTCGCGCGCAGCGCCGCCTCCGCCTGCTTGCGCTCGGTAATGTCGCGGGCAACCTTCGAAGCACCGATAATCGCGCCCGTGGCATCGCGGATGGGCGACATGGCCAGGGAGACAGGGATACGGCGTCCGTCCCAGGCCAGCCACACAGTTTCGTAGTGGGTGATAGACTCCCCGCGGAGCACACGTTCCAGAATGGTTGCCTCTTCGGCCTGGAGTTCGGACGGAATGATCCTCGTGATGGGCTGGCCGATGACCTCGTCAGGACGATAACCAAAAATGCGTTGGGCGCCGACGTTCCAGCTCGTCACCTTGCCGTTGACATCCCTGCTGATGATCGAGTCCTCGGAAGACTCGACGATGGCGGCGAGCATGGCGCGCTTCTCCTCGGCCTGTCTCAAGCGGACCAGGAAGACGTTTTCTTTCCCGACGATTGCGTCCACCTCGTGATCGCGCAACGCCTGGATGATCCCTTCGGCGTGGGCTAGTTGCGCCTCCAATTCGCGGATTCGTTCCTGTTCACTCATGGCGGGTTTGAGGGCAGCCGCAAGGCGGTCAGCACTTTGTGGGTGTCGGTGAGGGTTCCAAACACGGTGACGCGCGTGCCGGACCACTCCGCCACCAGCGCCGGGGTCACCAGCACATTAAGGGCGAGGGCCGTCTTGAAATCCTTGAGCACGTCCACAATTTCCAGCTGGCAGTTGTCCTTCAGAACACCCGTGATCAGCCGCTTCAGATTCTCGCGGGCCAACTGCGAGTTGGGTTCATTACCGGCGACGAACAGTTGCAGGCGGTAGCGCGCCGCTCCCTTCGCCGGAGCGGAAGCCTTCGATCCTTTGCCTCCCGGCTTCATGCAGGCCTCCTTTCGGGCAAGCCGGCCCCGCCGTTCTCGATGATTTCGATGCCGTGGTCGGTGATGCGGAAGCGATGATACTGGTGAGAATGGTTCGACCCGCGCGATTTCATCACCAACAGAGCGCGGTGCTTGGTCCGCTCCTGCTCTTCGAAGCGCAGGAGCAGCACCGCATCCACGAGCGACGAGAACCCAATGCCTGTGATCTCCTCCTGCTGGTGCAGGCCCGCCGTCTGATTGGTGAGGAAGCAGGTGATGCCGCGTTGCTTGCACACACTCACCAACCGCGTCAGGTAATCGAACGCTGCCTGCTCCGAACCCATGCGGTGGCAGGCCGAAATCGCGTCGAGGATCACGTGGTCGGGACAGAACTCCGCGATAGTTTGGCAAGCCCAGAGCAAGTGCTCCTCCGCGCCCACGGCTTCCGGCAGAACGGACTGGATCCGCAGCTTCTTCGCGCGCAACGCGGGGCGCAGATCCAGGCCCGGGCTGAGCATGCAGCCCACCAGCGCGGACTCGGATTCCTCAAAACTCATGTAAAGGACCTTCTCGCCCCGGGCGCAAGCCGCCCGCGCGAAGCTGGCCACCAGCGTGGTCTTGCCCGTGCCGCTCGTGCCGGAGACCAGGATGGAGGCCCCGCGCAGAAAGCCGCCGCCCAGCAACTCGTCCAACTGCGGCTGTCCGGAGGAGAACCGCCCCCCCAGCGGCTGGTGGGCCAGTTCGACCTTCGAGATCGGCACAAAAGTGGTTCCGCCCGGGCCGATGAGGTAAGGATACTCGTTGCGGCCGAAACCAGAGCCGCGATACTTGATCACGCGCAACCGCCGGGTGGTCACCTGCCCGGCCACGCGCTGGTCCAGGCGGAGCACGCAGTCGGCCATGAAATCCAGAAAACCATGGCGCAGGGAAGGCTCAGTTTCTTCTCCCAGCTTGACAGTCAGGATGGCGGTCAACTGGTGATCGTCCAACCATTCGTGGAGCGCGTAGATTTCGTTGCGCTCGCGTTTGGGATCGTCGAAGACCCGGGTCAGCACGTCCACCGCGTCAATAACAATTCGTCTGGCCCGCAGTGCCCGGGGGTGCGACAAAATAGTCACCATTAGGCGGCCTTGCGGGATTCCTC
>JBBQYD010000438.1:0-4883 GCA_038209025.1 Verrucomicrobiota bacterium
CGCAAAGTTTGTACTAGTAATATTTACCGTGGATCACGCGAATGACCGCAAGATCCTTTCTCATCTGGCCCGGATAATCATTGAAAAATTTGAACGTTAAGCCCCGGAAAGTCCTCTAACGCTGGCGAATCGTGTCCTGCACCAGTCAACCTTCAGGGACGTGGTGGTTGAGTTTTGGCTGTGCGCACAGACGCACAGTTTTCAACGAGGCCCGCCTGAGGCAGGATCCCCGGGGTGGGGTTGGGCAAGCATCGTGGCTTGTCCCCTGATTCAACCAAGGCGTCCGGGTTGGCGCGGCAACGCTCATCGTCGGCCGCGATTATGGATTGCATAATTTTCAGCTCCCGATACCCTGCTACGCTTGATCGTTTTTTAAGATGCGGCAGTTTACAACCATAGCTACCAACGCGTTTATGGAACTGGTCCGGCAGCCGGTATTCCTGCTGCTGGGGACCTGCTCCACTGGTTTTATCATTTTTCTGGCCACGCCCTACTACTTTGCTTTCGGCGATGAGCCAAAACTAGTGAAGAACAGCACGCTGGCGGTGATGTTGCTGGCTGGCATGCTGGGCTCGGTATTGAGTGCTTCGGTGAGTCTCGCGCGGGAATTGCGCACGGGCACGGCCCTGGCCGTGCTTTCCAAACCGGTGGGGCGCACCCAGTTCCTCCTCGCCAAGTACGCCGGCCTGCTGGGGGCCTTGAGCTTGCTGACATACATCAACCTGCTCTGCACGCTGCTGGCCAGTCGCATGGCCTTTGACGCCTACGGCGGAACGGATATGTTTGCCCTCGGGATTTTTGCCCTCGCGGTGGTGCTGGCCTACCTCATGGGCGGGTTCAGCAACTTTTTCCTGCGGCGGACCTTCGTTTCGGACGCGTTGTTCAGCCTGGTGGCGACGCTCACGGCCGCTTTCCTGGTGATCAATTTCTTCAATAACCAAGGGCATTCCCAGGCTTTCGCATCCGGGGTGGATTGGCGTTTGGTCCCAGCCTCGATTTTGCTGCTTCTGGCGGTCTTCATATTAGCGGGTCTGGCTTTGGCTTGTTCCACGCGATTGGATATCATCCCGACGCTGGCGGTTTGCACGGCCTTCTTTCTGCTGGGGATCATGTCGGACTATCTGTTTGGGCGTCCATCGCAGGCCGGCTCGTGGTGGGCCACGGTGCTGTACGCGTTGACTCCCAATTGGCAGCTTTTCTGGCTGGCGGACGCGCTGGATTCGGGCAAGACCACGTTTCATTGGGCGTATGTGGGGAAGGCTTTCGCCTATGCCACCGCCTATATAGCGGCCGCCCTTGCGGTGGCGGTGGCCCTGTTTGAGGATCGTGAACTGAGCTGAGACTAACATTAGCATGGAACGAAACACACAAAAACACGGGTTGATCAACCTGCTGGCCTTGCTGGCGGCGGGCGTGGCCGGTCTGGCCATTGCGCGCTACGGCAACTCGCTGGCCGGACAGGTGAGCATACTTTTCCTGGGACTGGGCGCGGTGGTGGCGATGGTGAGCTGGTTCCAGTCACGGCTCGAAGAAAGCGAACACCTTGAAAGCCTGGAATTGGACGAGATGGCGAAATCCCGGGGCGAGTCCGCGCTCTTCGAAAGCAAGGAGTCCGAGTTGTTCCCCGCGCGCCGATCGCGTGAGCAGTACGAACGGTTCTTTGTGCCGGTCATCACTGTCATTCTGGCGCTGGGGCAGGGTGGCGGTGCCTACCTGATCTGGCGATGGCTGCAGCGGCCGGCCACGGTCGAAATGCCATTGCGACACCCGACCATGGTCCTGGCGATGTTCGCCTTGTTCGCCTTGGTGTTGTTTTTGTTGGGCAAGTTTTCGACCACCGTTGCGCGCCTGGAGAACCAGCGGTTGCTCCGGCCCGGGGCCAGCTATTCGCTCCTGGGCGCCTATATCTGTTTTGCGGTATCGCTGGGCATCGTGGGGGTACAGGCCGGGTTTGAAAAAGCGGATGTTTACCTGGCGTACGGTTTGTGCGCGCTGCTGTCTTTGGTGGCGTTTGAAACCGTCATTCAGTTAATCCTGGAAGTCTATCGGCCGCGCGTGAAGGGCAAGGTGCAGCGCCCGCTTTATGAGAGCCGGTTGGTGGGGCTGTTGGGCCAGCCCGAGGGCTTGATTACCACGGCCGCCCAGGCGCTCGACTACCAGTTTGGCTTCAAGGTTTCGGAAACCTGGTTCTACCGTTTTTTTGAGCGGGCGCTGGGCTGGCTGTTGCTGTTGCAGGTTGGCGCGCTGGTGCTCTCCACCTGTTTTGTGTTCGTCGATGCGGGCGAGCAGGGGTTGCTTGAGCACTTTGGGCGTCCGGTGGAAGGCCGGGCGCTGCTCGCACCAGGAGCCCATGTGAAATGGCCCTGGCCGATCGACAAGGTTCGCATTTTTCGCACCGAGCAAATCCAACATTTCGTCGTGGGCTCCGAGCCTGATCCCGCCAGGGAGCGGGATCGCACCGTGCTGTGGACGGTGTCGCATGCCAAGGAGGAAAACTTCCTGGTCGCTCACCGGGAATCTGGACGGGCTCCCGCCAAGGATGAGGGCCGCAAGCGGACCCCGCCGGTCAGCTTGCTTACCGTGAGCATACCGGTGCAGTATCAGGTAACGAATCTGCTCGCGTGGGCCTACAACAATGAAGATGCGGGCTCATTGCTGAACCATGCCGCCACCCGCGAAGTGGTGCGTTTCCTGGTCGGCGCCGATCTGAACCATATCATGGCGGATGGCCGGCTGGAGTCATCGATGGAATTGACCCGGCTGATTCAGGACGCCGCGGATCGTCTGGGCCTGGGCGCGAAGATCATTTCGGTAGGCGTGCAGGATTTGCACCCGCCCGTCAAGGTCGCGCCGGACTATGAAAAAGTGGTTGGGGCCATTCAGACCCGGCAGGCGAGAATCCTCGCCGCGGAAGCTGACGCCATTCGCACCAACGCCATGGCCCAGGCGCAATCGGCCACCATCGTGAACCGTGCCACCGCCGATCGTGTTTCGCGGGAAATCGGTGCGGTTTCGAGCGCCGCCCTCTTTACCAATCAGATTCCAGCGTTTGCGGCTGCGCCGTCGGTTTATGCGCAGCGCGCCTATCTCCAAACCTTTGCCGACGCGACCGCGAACGCCCGGAAGTACATCGTTCTGACAACGAACACCCACGACGTCATCATCTTTGATTTGCAGGACAAAATCCGCGAGGACCTGCTGAATACTCTGAGCGTACCAGCCCCGAAGAAATAACAAATGAAAAGAAATCCTCTGACAATTATTATTGGCCTGTTGCTGATCGTCGTCTTCGGCCTGCTCCTGTTCGTGTTTCAGGTGCGGCAGTCGGAAGTCGCGGTGGTGACCACCTTCGGCAAGACCACCCGGAGCATTAAAGCGCCGAACTGGTATTTAAAGTGGCCCTGGCCTATTCAAAAGGTGTACCGACTGGACCAGCGGGTGCAGAACTTCGAGGATAAATTCACCGAAGGCCTGACCGCGGACAGTTTCAACCTGCTCACCTCCGTCTTTATCGGCTGGCAGATCACCGAGCCCCAGGAGTTTTTCCCGAAGTTCGCCGGGGCGGCCAACCCGGTGGCCGAGGCGGAGCGGGTCCTGGAGCGCCTGCTGGGCAACGCCAAAAGTGCCGCGATCGGCAAGCACCCGCTGGCGGATTTTCTTTCCATTTCCGGCGAGAACAAGTTTGAGAAAATCGAGCAGGAGATTCTCGCGGCCATGCAGGCCCAGGTGGCGGCGAACAAATACGGACTGGAACTTCAATTCCTGAAGTTCAAGCGCGTGGGGATACCGGAAAGCGTCACGCAATCGGTGTTTGAGCGTATGACGTCGGAACGCCAGGTGCTGATCAGCAAATCTCAGTTTGAAGGCGAAGCCGAGGCGCAGAAGATTCGTTCCGAGGCGGATCGAAAAGCGGCCGAATTGCTGGCCAATGCCGAGGGCCAGGCCACCCAGATTCGCGGGAAGGGCGAAGCCGAGGCCGCGAAATCACTCGCGGTGTTTCAGCAGAATCCCGAACTGGCGAATTTCATTTTCCGGCTGAGCGCCCTGGAAGGGTCCCTTAAGGAACGGTCGGTGCTGATCTTCGACCAGAACACGCCTCCATTCGACCTGTTCCGCGGGGCGTCCACGAACCTTCTGAAAAAGTAAGACACTGTAATGAGCGAGCATACTCATTCTCATCCTGAATTGGACAAACCGGATTCCGCCCCGGTAAATCCGGGGGATACCAGTTCACAGGCGCTTTCCGAGGCGCTGCGCAGCAGCTTCGTGATCGTCAAGATTGTGATGGTGGTGCTGCTGGTGGTTTTTCTCGGATCCGGGTTTTTTACCGTGGGTCAGCAGGAGCGGGCCATCAAGCTGCGTTTCGGCAAAACCGTGGGTGAGGGCGGCGAGGTATTGCTCAAACCCGGCTTGCACTGGTCATTTCCGTATCCAATCGACGAGCACGTCATCGTTTCGATCAGCGGTATTCAAAAGGTCACCTCGACGGTTGGCTGGTACGCAACCACCCCTGAAGCGGAGATGGCGGGCACGGAACCAATGCCTGGGGCTTCGCTGAATCCCGCCACGGATGGCTACCTGTTGACGGGTGACGGCAACGTCGTCCATGCGCGTGCGACCTTGGATTACAACATCTCCGACCCGGTGAAATACGTGTTCGGTTTCGAAGATGGCTCGAATGCGGTGCAGTCGATTCTGGATAACGCACTATTGCAGGCGGCGGCACGGTTCAAGGTGGATGACATCTTGAACCTCGATGTCATCGGGTTTAATGAGGCGGTCCGTCGCCGCGCGACTGAGGCGCTTGCCCAGCAAGACCTCGGTGTGGTGGTCCAACAATGCGTGGTTCGGACCATTCCGCCGCGACAACT
The DNA here is from genome assembly GCA_038209025.1 of Verrucomicrobiota bacterium. Taxonomy (GTDB): domain Bacteria; phylum Verrucomicrobiota; class Verrucomicrobiia; order Limisphaerales; family UBA8199; genus JBBQYD01. The sequence goes on from JBBQYD010000438.1 coordinate 4,872, forward strand.
CAAGGCAGCCTT
>JBBQYD010000439.1:0-4881 GCA_038209025.1 Verrucomicrobiota bacterium
CCCATGGGCGTCGCCGCTCTGCGGGACCAGTTGTCCGCGCCACGTCTGGCCGCGCCGGAAAAGTACCCGGTCGCCTGGGACCAGAGAGGCACGGTTCACCCTGGCCAGCGAACGCCACGCGGTTTCCGGACCCAGCCCGTCCCGCGCATCATCGCCATGCGCCGCGTCCACGTAGAAGGGGTGCTCCTGGGCACCGACCGCAGACGCAGCCGTGGCCAGCCATGAACTCGCGAGGATGATTAAAAAGGATCCCGCTATGACTTTGGGTAGCGTCATGGCGGGAGCCTAAGCAAGCCCGTCATCACGGGCAAGGCGCAGGTAGCGGTTCCATTTTGCCACCAAAGGCGTAAACCGTTAGGAACCGGTGGCGCTCAGGATTGTACAACCGATTCACTTTTACCATCCGGGAGCGGGGCGAGCCTCTTCGGCGGCGTCTGCCACCAGGGCGCGTTGCTGGTCGCGAACCATGACAACAGGTTCCTGTGTCAGCTTCGCATCCCGGCGGAAGACAACGCCTTGCAGTAGGTGGAGAAGCAGCCGGCTCCATTCCCCGGGCAGGGCGTTGCGGCGGATCCAAAGGTTGGCGGCCTCGCGGGCATTGATCGGAAAACCAAGTTGGTTAATCTTGCGGTCGCAAGAAAACCTTCGCCACCCGAGCCGTGACCGCAACGGTCACCAAGGATTGCATTGGCTCAAGTGACGGTTGGTAGCGCGTACGAGATTCGAACTCGTCTTTCAGCCTTGAGAGGGCCGTGTCCTAACCGAATAGACGAACGCGCCGTCCGGCCAATTACCAGCCTATGCTACTCGTGGGCGCCCAGTTGTCAAACCTAAGCTTTACTTGAAAGAAACGGTTTTCCGGCCGTCCGCCTTTCCAAGATGCACCGATTGCGAATTGGTGCCGGCCATGACCCTGTAATCCCCAAAAAACGCGGGCGCTTCACAGCGCCCCTGGCCATCCGTTACTCCTGTCCAACGAGTCCACCACTCCTGATAAACCAGGTTCTGGTAAGCCCTTGCCGCCGGAAGGGGCGTCCAATCACGGCGATAAAGAGAGGACACTGGGATCCAGTTTGCGCCTTCCCAGAAGCCCCACATCAATATGCCTTCCACTTGCGGATAGGAAAAACAGATGCGGTAGAAGTCAACGAGGTCCCGGGCTTTTGCCTCTTCTTCGGCGTCGCTCATGCGCAAGGAAGGATTCTTGTAATACTTCGAGGTCTGGCCGGGCAAATTGAACTCAGTCACCCGAATGGGCAGGTTGAATTCAGACAGTTTCTTCAGGGCATTGTGCAGGGCTTTACGGTCAAAGCTCTCTGCATGCAAGTGCCCTTGCACACCAATGCCTCCAAGCGGCACTTCCTGATCCAGCAGGCTGCGTATATGGCGGATATAATCCACCAACCGAACGCCGGTCGTGATGTCATAGTCGTTCAGATATAATACCGCGCTGGGATCGCCTTCTTTCACCCACTCGGCCATTTGCCTTGTAATGCCTGGGCCCAGGCGTTGTTCGTAGTAATTTCCATGAATCATTTCATTGTTGAGGTCGTATTCAGCAAAGCGGCCCCGGTAGCGACGGCCGATGTCCAGCGCGCGGGTCTTTAGCGCCGCTCGAAACTCGTCATCCGGCAGGGCTTTCAGCCAGTCCTGCACCCGATTGGGAATTCCCCAGAAGATGTTGTGCCCCCGCAACGGAATGCCATGCCGGTCCGTCCAGCCGAGCATGGCCTCTACGGTGGCGTAATTGATTTGTCCGCGCCGGGGTTCCATGTCATGCCATTTCAGCGCGTTCTCGGTCACGGCGGCGTTGAAGTTTGTCAGAAAGACGCTGAGGTATTGTTGGCGTTCCTCCGGGCGCATCCGGTCATTGAAAGCCTGGTTTGCCAGGGCGGCTCCAAACCAAAACTCGTGCCTTTGCTGCTCAACGGACACTTTGACGCCCGGTGCCGCCTGAATAATCAGAAGTCCCTGGCGGCACTTCGCGATTGCCAGGTCCTGCCCGGCATCGGAGTGGCCGGGCGTCTGGCTCAACCCGAAGAACAGAAAGAAAAGACAGGACCACCTTGGATCCCACGAGCCGAACCGGGTATTCGCATGCATGAGCCCCAGTCTCAGAAAGACAGGGGCCGACGTCAACTTGTAGAACGCGGCTCTGGTTGGCCTGGGGCACGGCCTGATCGCGACCAATCAAATGGCCAGTTTTTTCACCCGCGTTCCGTCCTGCACCCGGCTGCTCGGATACAGAATAACCGAATCGCCATCTCGCAGGCCGTTGATGACGTGGGTTTCGGTTCCGCTCGACTGTCCCGCCTCGATCGCCCGCAATCGTGCGCGGCCTTCGGAGACAGTAAAAGCGGCCCACGCGTCACCTTTCCGGAAGAGTGCGCCGACTGGAACTTTGAGCACCTTTTCCGCGCTCCAGACCACAATGTGGGCATCCACGCGGAAGTTGTCGCCCAAACCCGGGCGCTGTTCAAGCGGTGTAACGAGGTCCGCGATCACGTTGACGCGCTGCTCCTCAACCCCGAGCGCTGAAACCTTGGTAAAGGCGGCGGGTTCCACCAATCGCACCCGCCCGTGGAGGGGCGGACCGCCACCCCATTGCTCCAGTTCCACCGGGGTGCCGGGCTGAATCGCCGCCCCGTCACGTGAGAGCACTTCGATCACCACCTCCAGGTCGGCGGGGTTTCCAATTTCGAGCAGAGGCGTTCCCCCCGCCACCACGCGGGCATTCTCCTCCAGGACCCGCAGGACCCGGCCAGATGCGGGGGCGAGCACTTGCTGTGGCTGCCTTGAACCGTTGACTTCGCGGGATGCGAATTCCGCAAGTTCGGCTTCCACCTGCCGCAATGCGCTTGCGGCGGCAGCCAGTTCTTTGGCCGCGCTCGTTTCCCGCCATTGGGCGGATTCCAATTCCTGCACGGAGATAGTTTTTTCGCCGAATAACTTTTCGAAACGCTTGAGCTCATTGGCGGCAAAAGCATGGGCGGCACGCGATTTCTCCACATTTGCGGAGGCACTGTCACGGCGTGCATCGGCCGACGCCCGGCTCCGCGCGTCCAGCGGGGCGGGCGCGACGGGATCAATTACCGCCACCACCGTTTCCCCGGCTTTGACCTCAGCTCCGGCTTTGAAAGGCAGGCGCCGCAGTTGCCCGGCAAAGGGTGCGGAAACAACAAACCGCTGTCGAATCCGGGTTTTGCCTTCCTCAGTGACGGTTGCGCGCAAGGGGCCGATGGTTGCCTGGGCAATTTCCACGGGGATCGCTTTTGGCCACAGCCCGGCAGTGATCAGGGCTGCGAGGGCGAAAACTCCCACATAAGGCAGCCAGCGGCGAACCCGATGCCGCCCGGGGGGCGCGGTCTGATCGATGGCCTTCTCGGGCTCCGCCGCGGTTGAGATTATTTCAGTTTTGCTCATGGAAAATCCTGTTTACTCGGGAGCTTTCAACGCTCCGACCAAGTCCAATTGGTTTAATTTGCGGAGCACCACGATGGCGGAAAAGGTTGCCGCTATGGCCACGACCAGGGCCGCAAATGCGTAATTAGCCGCGGTTAACACTAATGGCAGACGAATGGTTTCCGTGTTCACCGAGCTAATGATTACACTGGCGAAGCCTGTCCCGACCAGCAGTCCAAGCGGAACCGCCGTCACCGCGAGGATCACGAGTTCGGTAATCAGCACGGTGCCCACTTCACGGCGCGAGAATCCGACCACCCGCAGGGTGGCCAGTTCGCGAGCCCGCTCAGCCAATGAAATGCGCGCATTATTATATACCACGCCAAACGCCACGACCATTGCAAACATCATGTAGATCTTTTGGATCAACCCGATGCTGGCGGCGGTCGTTTGCCGGAAATTGTCGCGCAAGGATTCCTTGATCGCCACCGACCCGATGCGTGGAATGTCTTTCAAGGCCCGAAGAAACGCCGGGCGGTGGGCTTGATCGATGCGAAAGGTGGCCCCCGTGATGACATCGCCCTCATCCAGCAGGCGGTTGACCGCTTTGATTTCCATGTACGCCGCCATGCCGGCGAAATCTTCAGCCAGCCCCGCAAGCCGGACGAATTTGACGGGCCGCTTGCCTTCAAGCACCTCGACCAGCAAGTCATCTCCGACCCTCGCGCCGAGCACGTCAGCCAGCTTGGAGGAAATCACCAGGCCGTCCGGCGGCAACGGGATAGCCTTCGACGCGTCATTGACCACCCGGTTATGCAAGCCGTTCCAAGGCAAGCCCTGAATGCCCAACTGCCGCCGTTGATGGCCATGGCTGATCCGCACGAACGCGCCGCGCACCGGCTCCATGGCGACAACTCCCGGAAGCTGGCGCAGCAAATGGCGTATCTGATCGCTGCCAGGCTCCACCAGCCCGATGGAAACATCCTGCCGTTGCACGACGTCCCACTGAAATTCGAGCACTTCATCGACGCCGTCGCGAAACGCATTCGGCACCACCAAAATGCCCGTAGCCAAGGCCAGTCCGGCGATGGTAAAAAGCGCCTGCATCGGTTTACGCTCCAGATTGCGAATCGCAATGCGGAAGGTGTGAGAGAGGAAGTGGCCGATGCCGGTCCGTTCCACCAGGGCAGGGCGGTAACGGGCGGGGGGCTCTGGACGCATTGCTTCGGCCGGGGGTAACTTCGCCGCTCGGCGGACGGCACTAAAGACCCCCAGCGTGGCGGCCACGGCGCTCACGAACAGCGCCAGTGGGAAGGCGGTCTGATCCAACTGGAACTTCAGGTCTGGAAAGCGAAAAAAACGGTGGTACATTTCCACCAGGCGATGACCCAGCAGCACGCCCCCCACCCCCCCCCCCACCCTACCCCCCCCCCCCCAGAACCCCCCAAAAATAAATTAAATCCCCCACATAAGCCCGGT
>JBBQYD010000440.1:0-4881 GCA_038209025.1 Verrucomicrobiota bacterium
CTGTAAAACGTCCGGAGCAATAGCCCAAATGGAGTACCATTGCTTGATTATCCCGGGAACTGGTCTAGCTTATGATGTGAAGCCAGCACTGCGTAACCGGCATTGAAACCCGCCAGGAAAGGCAAGTCATTGTCAGTTAATCAGTTGGGCTTGCAAAGAACAGGATCAAAAATGGACGTCAACAATCCAGTCAAAGATGCGATAGTTGCGAACGCTTCCACTACTGCGGCCCAGGACTTCCTGGATCCCGCCTTCCTGCCGCCCCCGCCGTTTATCAATAATGATGAAATGCCCGAGGAAGCGGAGGATGACACGCGATTGCAGGCACCAACGCCTGCAACTGGGAATTAGGCTCTGCCAGAATGGCAGAGTTCGTTCGTGGGTCGCGCCAGCGCCGAGGAAGGCGCTTGAGGGCTTGTTCAGGCCCACTGGGGACTGCGTACCTCACGTCACTTGGGGTTGAATTGTCAATCAACCTGTCAGTCCCTCCCCGAAAGCATTCTCCCAAAGCCTCTTCCGAAAAACCGGGAAACCGGAGCAAATCGATTTTACACCCTGCTGGAAGAAACCCCGGCTGGCGACCGAGGAATAGAATAGGAGGTTGACCATTTTCTTGAATCAGGGCGCCGTGCGCTCGAGCGCCTTCGAGGCGCCCCGCTCCGCCCCTCCCTCTTTGACACACGCGCCGGTTGGGCTAGTCTTCGCCCGTGAGTATCGTGACCAAAACCGGGGACTGCGGCCAGACCGCCCTGATGTACCATCGCCGGGTGTCCAAATGCCATCCGCGGGTGGAAGCCTACGGCACCGTGGATGAACTGAACGCGGCCCTGGGCGTGGCCCGAGCTTCGACGACCCTGGAGCCTGTGCGCGAGCGCGTTTTGGGCATCCAAAAAGGCCTGGTCAACCTGATGGGGGAGCTGGCCACCGCCGTGGAAGACCTGCCTCGTTTCCTCAAAGACGGCTTCCAACCGATGGGTCCGGAGATGACCGCCCAGTTGGACGCCGTGATCCAGGAAATCGAGCAACGCGGCATCACCTATCGCGGCTGGGCCACCCCGGGCAACAGCATGAGTTCGGCGGCCTTCGATCTCGCCCGCACCATTTGCCGCCGGGCCGAACGCTGCGTCTGCGCGCTGCACGAAGCCGGCCAGTTGCAAAACGATGAGGCCATCATTTACCTCAATCGTCTCTCCGACTTGCTCTGGCTTTTTGCCCGGGTCACCGAATCCGAAGGCTGAGACGCCTGGCATCGCTCCTTTCGTAAACCAGGAACAGCTCGCCTCCCGCGATTCGCCGGGACTTGAGGGTCATGGCGGTGGCCAGCTCCAAACTCGGCGCTCCGAGACCATCGCAGATGGTCGGGGCCGCGCGCCCGCCCACAATCAGCGGACAGATTGTCACGTGTAATTCATCCACCAGCCCCGCCCTAAATAACGCGTCGTTCAGTTCTCCGCCGCCCTCGCACAGGAGGCGTCTCACCCCCCATTTCCGGCGCAGCCATGCCAGCGTCCCGCGCCAGTCAATTTCCCGCTCTCCGCAAAACCTTATTTCATCCGCCAAAGGCTCCAATGCGGAAACCCGCCGGCGGCTCGCCGCCCGGGTAGTGAGAATAATGATCGGGGAAAAGCGGTGCCGAAACACCTCGGCCCCCGGGTCCACCGAAGCCGAGCGGCTCACGATGATGCGCAGATTGTATTCCGCCAGCCCGCGTCGCAGGCGGTCGCGCCGGCAGCGAAGCGGTCCGGGACCCAGGTTCACTGGATTCAGATCCACCGTGCGCGCCCCCGCCATTACGGCGTCCGCCTCCGCGCGAAGGTCCAGCAGGTGACCGTGGTCCCGCGGGCTGCCCAGGGAACTCACCGCGCGATTGGCTGTGGCGGTCTTCCCATCCGCGCTCATCGCCATGTTCACAAACACGAACGGGAGCCGCCTTTCGCGCGTCCTTTGAGCGTTGTCATGTTGCATACTTACACTGCTCTCCGTATCCCCATATTTATTTCAGGTGAACCCTTCATCCTTTTAGCAGCATCGCGTCCCCGTAGCTGAAAAAACGATACTGTTCCCGCACCGCTTCCGCATAGGCCCGGCGCGCCAGGCCGATTCCGGAGGTGCTCCCGGGACCCGCAAACGCGCTCACCAGCATCAGCAGCGTCGAGCGCGGCAGATGGAAATTGGTCAGCAGCGCGTCCACCACGTGAAATTCCGCGGGCGGATGAATAAAAATCGAGGTGGCGCCCGAGCCGGGCTCCAACCCTCCGCCATGGGCGCGCGCCACGCTCTCCAGGACCCGCACCGTGGTGGTGCCCACGGCTGCCACTCTCTTCCCGTTCCGCCGCGCCATCGCAATCGCGGCCACCGTGCGCGCCGGCAGCGTGTAATGCTCTTCATGCATGCGGTGCATCGATACTTCCTCCGCTTTCACCGGCGCAAAGGTTCCCAGGCCCACATGCAACGTGACAAACTCCACACCCACTCCCGCGCGCCGGATCTCCTCCAGCAGCGAAGGCGTAAAATGCAGTCCGGCCGTGGGCGCGGCCACCGAGCCCGGCTGTTGCGCGTACACTGTCTGGTAACGCCGCAAGTCATCCGCGCGCGGTCCGGCGGCGTCGCGGTTGATATACGGCGGCAGCGGCAGTTCGCCGAAAAGCTCGAGCACGCCGATCACATTCTCCACGCCCTCGAAGCGCAGACGGCGGTGCCCCTCCTCGTTCGTCTCCACCACGGTCCCTCGCAAAGAGTGCGGCGAGGGTTGGCGCGGATGAAACTCAATCACCGTCCCCGGCTGCGCCCGCTTGCCCGGACGCAGCATCACCCACCAATCGTTGAGCGAATTCTCGCTCAGCAACAAAACTTCAAACTCGCCGCCGGTTCGCGCATTGCGCCCCCGCAGCCGGGCCGGGATCACCCGCGAATCGTTTAACACCAGCACATCCCCAGCCGCCAGGAAGTTCAGGATTTCGGGAAATTGGCGGTGTTCCAGCGTGTTTCCACCGCGATCCACCACCAGCAGGCGGGAGCCGTCCCGCTCAGGAGCAGGCTCCTGCGCGATCAACTCCGGCGGCAACTCATAATCAAATTCAGCAGTCCTCATTCCTGCCATCCTTGAAAATAGGACGACGCCCCGGCGGGGGACAGGAAAAATGGCGGATTCATCAAGGCGGAAGGCAGGCCCGGCATCGTCCTGCGTCCTGCTGCAGGCAAGAAATCTCCCGAACCAGCGCACTGCGCCAACCCTCGGGTGATCGTTGCTCAGGCTCGCAACTGGGGTGCAAGGTGGGGGAGGCTGGTGAACTGTGGAGCACCTGAGGATTTTTGGGGGGAGTCTTCTTCGGTAACGTTATAGTGGGGCCTTAAAACGGCGGAGTTGGAGTAAATTACCACCATCAGATCAGAATTGTGAATAACTTTGGCATAAGTATGAACATTCCCCCTTGACAGGGAGTGGGGAAAGGTGGTTTAAAGTGGGTCGTTGTGGGGAATTGGGGCAGTTTCCTCCCCACTGTGAATAAGATGGAATCGAACGACGCCACGATGCCGAAGTTTTGCTCCGTTTACCTCCATGGGGTGGACGAGAAGCGGCGCGTCCAGGTTCCCGCCAAGTGGCGACCGCGAAAAGAGGGCATTGAGCTGACCCTGGTTCTCTGGCCCAAATACAAGGAGGGCCTGTGCGTGCGGGTGCTGCCGCCGTTGAAGTTTGACGAGATGTTGGGCGACTTGGACGCGATGTCGAACGACGATCCTGCCAAACCGGTTTTGAAACGGCTGATCGGCAGCGACGCGGAACAGGTGACCCTCGACAAGTCCGGCCGGATTTGCCTGCCGGAAGGCATGGCTCGCGCGGCGGGGATTACCAAGGAGGCTGTCCTGGTAGGTATGCTTGACCGCTTTGAGATTTGGAATCCCGAGCGGCACCGAATGGTCAAGGCGTCGGATTCCGCGTTGGCGCCGGAAGCCTTTAGAAGGATGGAGTGACCTATGGACCTGTTGCGTTTATTGGCAGAGGGAAGGAGCCTGATGGGGCTGAAGAAACCCCGCGGCCGTTTTGAAGTCACTGGCAAGCGCCTGCTCCCCAAGTTTGAAGCGAGCAAGAACCCGTTTCGGGCGACCGCGCTGCCGCAAAGCAAAGCGGAGGAGCGCGCGCCCCAGGCGAAACCGCCTGAAGTGCCGGCCCCGAGCGCCATTGAAACGCCAGCCAAAGGAAAAAGCGTTTTCGGCGCGGCGCCGGTCGTCCACGCCACCTCGCTGGCGCCGTCCAGGCGCACCCAACCGTGGTGGCGGCAAGCCGTTGAAAAGTGCCGCCGCGCGTGGCCGATCAAATCACGTGATCGCCAGGCGAGGAAAGCGCCGGTGCAACCGGAGTTGTCGCTGGAACTGGTCCGGGTGGTGCGGAACGATTTGAGCGATTCGGATGGGCCAGCCGGACGCATGCGGACGCCGGAAGGCGCGGCCATGCGCACCCTGCACCGGGGCGCGGGCGCCGTGCGCGCCCTGGAAAAGTCCGCGCGCGATTTCTTCCATGCGTGCAAGTTTTGAGGAGCCATGAACAGTGCCGAACTTCGCACACAAACCGGTAATGCTGGCCGAGGTGCTGAGCGCGCTGCGGCCCCGGTCGGGCGGCGTGTATCTAGACGGCACGCTCGGTGGGGGTGGACACGCGGAAGCCATATTGGACGCGAGTTCGCCGGCTGGGTGGTTGCGCGGGTGCGATCGCGATGGCGCCGCGGTTGAGGCGGCGGGCGAACGCCTGCGGCGGTTCACGGGACGATTTGAAATCCGCCAGGGCAATTTTGCCACGGTGGCGGAATGGGTGCCGGGCGGAAGTTGTGATGGAGTCCTGTTGGATTTAGGTGTGAGTTCGCCGCAATTGGACTGGGCGGAACG
>JBBQYD010000441.1:0-4871 GCA_038209025.1 Verrucomicrobiota bacterium
GGTTTCGGCGGCGCCGGAAACTGGCGCGGGATCGGCGAGCGCGGCGAGTTTGACCGCGTGAACAGGCTCGGTGTGCGGGCGGGCCAGGAGATGGGCGAGGTAGAGCAAGCCGAGCGAATGGCGGAGGACAGCCGGGCGGCCCCCAAAGCGCAACTCCCAGCAGCCGAGCCCGCGCCGCAATTCGTAGAGCGGACGTGGTGCGGCCTGGTGGCCGGGAGAGACGGAGCTGTTCCGCCGGGAGGTCAAAGGTGGTTTCATAGGAGAGGCGAGGTGTCAGCAAGCCGGTTTTGGCGCGGGCCGCCGTGAGGCTCGACGATCCGGTAAACCAGTTCAAAGGTGGTGGTGAGATTGGCCTCGTTGAAATAAGCGCTGTGGCCACCTGTGAACCAGCATACTGCCAGGGCCGCGCCCGCCACCGGCGTTGCCGCGGCGCAAGCCTGGGCCGGGGGGCACTGGACGCCGATTGGCTTCCCAACATGCAGCCAGCCAGTGCGGCCCAGCGTGCCGTACGGCCAAATCAGTTTCCGCCACAGCCAGCGGCCCAGTTGGCGGAGCCGGGAACGTTCCTCGCCGCCACCCAGCACCCGGTCATCCGCGCAGCAAAACGCGATGGCCGCGCCGAGCCGGCCGTTTTGCAGCCAGCCCAGCACGCCATTGCGCCCGATCTCCGCCTCACAGGCGGCGCCGATCAAAATCAGGCCGCCGATCCAGCATCCGCGCGCGATCAGCCTCTTGGTTGCTAACAGCGCGATGACTGCGCCATTGCTGTGCGCGACGACCCAGATCGGCGGTGAATCCGGTTCTCCCGCCGCTTCCGCAGGGGAGCAGGCGGGTTGGAAAAGCGCTATTTCATTGGCCAGCCCCTCGGCCAGGCGCGGGTCCCGCACCAGGCAGTTCCAGCGTGGGAACGGTCCGGCCGCGTATTCCTTCTTGAGGACTTTGAAGCGCGGATCGCGCGCAAACAGCCAGGCATCCAGTTTGTCCGGCCAGCTCGCATTCGTTTGCCCGGTCAGGATTCCGTGGATGGCAACAATCAAGGGGCGCATGGCGATGGTGGTTGGCTGGCGGCTTAGCGGTTCACGGTTGGCTGGCGGTTCGAGCCGGCGGCGGGACTGGCTTTCTTCATCGGGCCGTCGATGGTCAGGGGCCGGATTTCCTTGAGCCCAAGGTCCAGGCCGAGGGCTTTCATGACCGCGAGCCTGAAGTTGGCCTCCTCCGGGGTGGGGTATTGGATCTGGCAGTTGGCCTCATGGATGCGCACCAGTTGGGCGCGCTCCTGGAGTTGTTCTTTCGTGGCGTTCATACGTTTGAATTTGGTTGGGAGTGGATAGATGCGTTAACGAGCACCGGTGAGAGCGGCGCGCACGGCGGCTTCGGTCACCGCGCCGATGGCGATGGCGGAATCGGCGTTGTAACCGCGCAGTTCAACAGCGCGCGTGCCGTTGGTGCGGGTTTCAACGGCCAGGGACGACAGCGAGGTTTTGGTGCCCAGGGCGAAGCGGGAAAAGCGCTCGCCATTCGGCCCCTGGTAGCGCATGACGGCGCAGCCGGCGGCCAGAAAGGGAATCAACAATGGCAGTAGGAAGATGTGGCATCGAGCAGTCGTGTTTTTCATCAACTACCCGGGGAATCGGGAAAAGCCGCGGAAGAGGCGGCATTGGAAAGGGCTAACCCACTGCGGGAAAGGTCGGTGTGAGATTCTTAGAAATCGTGAGATTTATTGTTCATCCCGCAGGCTATCCCGCAGCACTTCCGCCATATGGCGGGGATGCACAGGGGTGAGATGGCCGATCTGATGCCGGCAGCTGGTGCCGGAGGCCACCACGGTCGTGCCGAACGGTTGCTCGCGTATTTTGCGGCTCAACGGTTCGGCGACTTTGAGGGAGAGTTCATATTTGGATTCCAGCGCGCCAAAGGCGCCGGCCATGCCGCAGCAGCCGGTTTCGAGCAAAGTGACTTCCTGGCTGGGCAAACGCCGGGCGAGCGATGCCAGGAACGCGGGGTTGTGCAGCGCCTTCACGTGGCAATGGGCGTGGATGACAATGCGCCCGGGTTTGCGCTGGAATTGGAGCGCTGCCGGCTCACGCTCCAGGAGGCGCTCGATAAAGTCTTCGAAGAGCACGCACCGCTTCGCCACGTGTTCGGCCCCCTGAAGTTTAAGCTCGCGGTAATCCTGGACAAACATGGTGTAACAGGACGGTTCCAGAAAAATAATGGGCGCATCATCCCCGTCCTGCTCCAGGAGGCGCAGGTTGTGGGCGCCCAGGTTCTTCGCGGTTTCCAGATCGCCCTGGCTGAAAGCCGGGCGTCCACAGCACTTGCGTCCAGTGGGCAGTTCCACCTTGAACCCCGCCGCCGTGAGCACCTTATAAGCGGCTATGCCGATGTTCGGTTCATGGTAGCGAACAAACGTGTCATCCCAAAGCACCACGCGTCCACGCGGGGAGCCCGCTGGGTGCGGTTGTCGCGCGAACCACTTATCGAAACGCTGGCGGGTGTAGTGGGGCAGCGGCCTTTGCAGGGCAATGCCGAGGGTCTTGGCCACGAAACTGCGCAGCAGGAACGAATCCAGCGCGGCATTCGCCAGCCTGGGAAAAATGCAGCCGAGCCGGCCCAGGAGGTCCACCGAGGAAAACAATTTGGTGCGCAAAGAACTGCCATGCTTGCGAATCCTGGCCTGGAGGAGTTCGGCTTTGATCAGGGGGAGATTGACGTTGGAGGGGCACTCGGTAGTGCAGGCTTTGCAGGCCAGGCAGTTGTCCAGGGCGGCGGCCAGGTCCTCGCTGATGAGCGGAGACCCCTCCGAGTCACGGCGGCCTTCGAGGACGGCGCGGATGGCATTGACGCGGCCGCGCGTGCTCATGATCTCCTCGCCGGTGGCCTGGAACGTGGGGCACATCGTGGCCGTTTCCTTGCGGCACCCCCCGCAGCCGTTGCACTGCTCCAGGTTGCCGATGAACGATTCATCCTTGGCCGCGAACGCCAGCATGGGTTCAAAGGGCAGCGCGAAACCACCGCCGGGTCGGAAACGCAGATCGCTGTCGAACTGGTATCGTCCGTCGGGGATGATTTTCCCGGGGTTAAACACGCCGTAGGGATCGAACGCGCCTTTGATCTGGCGCATGACGCCCAGCAGACTTTCACCGACCTGCTGTGCCATCCATTCGGTGCGCGCGATTCCCACGCCGTGCTCCCCGGCGAGCGAGCCTTTAAATTCTTTGACGAGCGCGGCGACCTCGCCGGCCAGCCGCCTGAACTTCGCGGCATCGGCGGCGCAATGCAGATCGAGCACCGGGCGGACGTGCAACAGCCCGGAAGCGGCATGTCCGTAATAGGAGGCTTGCAGACCCTGGCTGGAAATGAGCTTTTGGAGCCGCGTGAAGTATTCCGGCAAATCCTCCGGATGCACCGCGGCGTCTTCGATCCCGGTCGTGGGCTTGGCGGCGCCTTTGCAGCCGGTGAGGAGTGACAGCCCGGCTTTGCGCATGTCCCACAGCAGGCCCGCCTCGCGCGGAGTTTTCAGGATGAGGGTGCGATCACCCAGGTTCAGCGCTTCAAGGGCGGCCAGCCGGTCGGCCACCGAGTCGTTGAAGAACTCCACCGCCAGGAGGGATTCGCAGGGCAGGGCATCCAGTTCAAGCAGGTCCCGGGCGGCCCGGAACCTGAGTTGGTCGCGTGTTTGATCCAGGAGCACCCGGTCAATATGTTCCACCGCCGCCGGTTTCAGATGCAGGAGTTCGGTGGTGGCCCGCATGGCCTCCGCGACGGACCGGAAAAAAACCAGGCCCAACCCCCGGGCCTCGGGGAGGGGTACGATTTTCAGTTCAGCGGAAAGGATGGCGGCGAGGGTGCCTTCGCTGCCGGCGAGCAGGGGAATCAGGTTCCCGGGGTCGAGTCTGCAGCGGTCCAGGGCATATCCGGGGCGGCGCTTGAGCAAACCGGGCGGCATATGCTCCTTGATCGTCAGCGAGTGGAAATAGACGAGATCGGTGATCATCTCGCGATGCGCGCGCAGCGTGTCATGGCCCGGGCCAATCGTTACCACCCGGCCATCGTGCAGAACGATTTCCAGCGAACTCACATGATCGGTCGTGGTTCCGTAGAAGGGTGTATGGGAGCCGCTCGAATTATTGGCGATCATGCCTCCCAGCGTCGCGCGGGAACTGGTGGCGACATCCGGGCCGAAGACAAAGCCATGCGGGTGCAGAAAAGCGTTTAGCTGATCCAGCACCACGCCCGCACCCACTCGGACAGTCCGCCGGTCCGGATCAAACTCGAGAATCTGGCGATGGTAACGCGAAAAATCGATCACCACTCCCTCCCCAATCGCTCCGCCCGCCAAACCGGTGCCCGCTCCTCGGGGAATAATGGGGATCCCCCCCTGTGCGGCGGCTTCGATGAGGCTGCTGCACTGGCGGGCGCTCCTGGGAAACGCTACCGCCACTGGCTCCACCTGGTAGATGGAGGCGTCGGTGGCGTAAAGCTGGCGGGTCAAGCTGTCGAGCGCGATTTCGCAGCCCGTGGCCACCAAGGCGGCTTGTTGTTGGGCCGAAGTCATCGGTTGGAGCAGGATAGCTCAACCAGGCATGAAGTATAAAGTATAAAGGAGAAAAACGCGCCGAGGCAGGCAGGCTTCCCCCCCCCCTCATTTGTCATCGATTGTTTATGAGTTTTCATGGTCTTCTCCCACCACCGCGTTGAAGGATTTTGATCGACAGGTCCCGCCGCAACCGCTAACAGGATAGCATGGTCTCCATGCCAACCAATGAATGCATGAACAAACGGCGATCCTCTGGATTTCCCCGAGCCAATTGGCTCCGGCTGCCAATGACAATTCTGGCTGTCATGGCCGGCCTGTTGGCGGAACCTGC
>JBBQYD010000442.1:0-4868 GCA_038209025.1 Verrucomicrobiota bacterium
ATGTGGCCGGGGCGCTCAAGGACGCGAACATCGGTCTCGAATGGGTGTTCCAGTTCTGCGCGGGCGGCGTGGTGGTCGCCGTGTTGCTGCTGCTGGTGGTGAAACCGAAAAAGGAATTGGAGCAGTCGTGAGGAACGAATATTCCATCGCAGCTTTTGGCGGGCGCAGCATCGGGGCCCATCCCTCAGTGCATTGCTAGTCCCCTCCCAGGCGGTTCGGGCTCGCCCAGTGAATCTTCGCGATGTACAGGCCCGGTTGGCCGGCCGGGGTCGGTCGCAGGCAGTCGGTTACCCAGGTCTCTTCCGGCGTTATATTGCACACGCCGAAATTGCCAAAAGGCTTTCCCAGGTTGGGTAGCAGGATGCGCTCGGTCTTACGCTCGACCACCAATCGATCGGGATCCACTCGCGCGAGGAACAGCGGTGCGCGATGCCGCATCACGTTGTCATTATTCGCCCCTCGCCGGGTGTACGCCAGGTACAGCGCATCCGAGTGCGTTACCCAATGCTGTTGCGTGTTGTAGCTTCCCAACTCCGAACCGTCATCGAAGTTCCAGGGCGTGGGCTTGTCGAAATGCAACCCATCCGTGCTGGTGGCCACATAGCCCCGCTCATCGTTGCGCAGGGTCAGGTAAAACTTGCCCCCAAACCGCGTCAACGACGGTTCGCCTGCGCCCTTCCGGGATTTGGGGCTCACGTTGGTGACGGTCAATTCCGTGCCGTGCTCGACATACCGCAGGGTGTCGCCGTCAAATGAGCACCGTAGGACCGTGGAGTAACCGTATTGGCCGCCTTGTGCCCGGAAATAGATCGGGAGCAAAATATCACCATTGGGCAGGTCCACTCGCTGGGTGCAGCCGGCCCGGGCGAAATGGAATTTCGGACCTGGCGGCATGGCCAACTTCTTCCAAGGCGCCCATTGGTGGGTTCTGGGATCGCCCACGGCGTAGGCCGTCTCGCTCACGCTGCCCACGTTTCGGCGCTTCACAGTGTCCTGCCAAAATGTCGCGCCGGTCACCAGGATCTTACCTGTCGCCTTGTGCAACTGCGGTGTCATATCCACGGGTGCTTCCAACAGACTGTTGGTGTAAGCGTGGCGGTCCAGGACGGGTTGCGGGTTGGGCCCCTTCCAGGTTTTGCCCAGATCGTCGCTCCACATATCAGACAGGCCGTGATACATGTGCGTGCCCTCCTGGTCCATCTTCTGGAGTGTAATGACGATCACGGGCACTGCCGAGGTTCCCGGGATTACCGCTGCCCGAGCCTGCATCCAGTCCGTTCCATCTCCGGGGGCATTCAACGGCGTGTTTACGGTAATTGAGCGGACCAGCGTGTCGGCGGCCTTGACCTGCGCCCCCAGTGATCCCGACAGAACCAGTAGCAGGCAGATGGTCTTGGATTTGTGCAGAATCACGTGTGTTCTCGATGGCATTTGCATCACCCATCCAGTATTAACTTCGAACGCCCAGCGCTTGTCCAACCCGACCCGCAACTCTTGATAAACGCGCCCCATTCTTGGTGAGGCCAAAAAGCAATTCTCCCTCACCCGTGCAGCGTCAGTACCTGCGGGCGCGCAAAAAGCCATTTCCTGTCAGTTATTTCCCGCACGCGACCCGGCTGCGGATATCCGCAGCCGGGTCCACTAGCGGGAGAGATCCCGGTCAGTTGCTCTGAACCCTATAGAACATTGGCTGAGTGCTTACGGTGTTGGTCGCCTGTGTGGCGGACGTTGCCGAGTCGACGTTTTCCCAGGTGCCCTGTGTCAGGCTGCCCCGCCGCTGCAACTGGTAAGGCGGTGTACCACCTTGCCACGTAATGCTGACAGTGGAATTCTGGGCTTTAATGCCAGTGATGCTCACAGCGGTGGGCAAAATCGGGACGTATGCGGCAATGCCGAACCCAGTAATGCTGTCGGTGGGGAGCAATGGGTTGAGTCCCCAAGTGCCATCCGTTCTAGCGGTGCCGACCTGCTTGCCCCCTCCGCACACCCAATACATCGTGTTGTTGGGGCCGAGGCCGATTCCCAGCGGCTCGCGTCCGGCATTCGCTACCATGACGGTTTTGTTGGAGCCGTTCAGGTTCATACGCAGGACCTGATCAGCACCGGTCATGGCATGCGTGTAGTAGAGGTAGCCGTTGTCCGCATCCAGCGTTATGGCATTGACCGCCCAGTCGTCACCGTCAACGCCGATTTGCGGGTCAACCAGCACCCGGTTCTGCCCATCCATATCCATGCGCCAGAGCATTCCCGCCCCCTGGGGCTCGGAGAAATATATGTGGCGGTGCGCCAGGTCCAAGGCCAGGCCAGTGTAGCGATTTGTGGAGTTGCCCGACCCGCCGAGCACGGTGAAGCCGGTGCCGTCCAGGTTGCCACGGATCACGCCCAGGGAAAAATCCGTCCAATAAATCTGGCCCTTGGCCAGGTCGAGACCGAGCATCTGAGCATTGGTGAACCCGTTTGTTTTGGTGAAGAGGGTCACGGGATTCGAGCCGTCGAAATTCGCGCGAACGATGCGGCTGGGATTCGGGTCGAAACCATCCTCCGCCCAATAGATGTATCCGCTCCTGACGTCCAAGGCGATCCCGATCGGGCGGTTCAAATTGGTGGCAACCTCAGCCTTGCCGGTGCCATCGAACGCGGCGCTATAAATCTTTCCAAGATTCGGACCGCTCCACGTCCCGGTTTCGCTGAAGAAGATCTCGCGCCTTGGGCCGGCCACCGCCACGCTGAGATCATCCACGATCAGCCCGGCTTGGTTGGAGCCGCGGTATATCTGGACTCGGTTGAAACTATAGGAGGTTGCAGCGTAGAACGGAATCGGGCTGGGGTTCGCTTGAACCCCGTCAATCAAGCAGTCGTAGGTCTGTGTCGCGTAATTCACCCGCAGGTACATCCGGTACCAGGTGTTCGGACTCCACTTCTTTCCCGTTGGCACCCAGCTTCCGCTCACCAGGCCGTAGTCTATGCTCTGTAAAGGGCCGAACCGGAAGCCGGCCGCGCGGATACCCGTGCTGTTCTCCATGACAACAAACACATTCCCCGTCGGATTATTAATCGTGGACGTAAGCGGGCGTACCCACACGTTCAGCAGCACCTCGGATTCGCTCTCCAGGCCGGTGATGACGCGTATAGTGCCCCCGCTACTGCCCGTGCCGGAAACGAGCAGGGCCTGTGAACCGCTATGCACCGTGACGCCCGGGGTCATCCCCAGGCTTGTCAATTCACCGGCAATCTGCGTCGCGGTGAGCACGCGCCCCCTGTCCGCGGGGGTCGTCGTCCAGGAATCCTGGCCGGTGATGGTAACTCCAGAGGTGAACGTGGGGGCCTCAAAGTCTGTCGCATATTGGGCAAACGCCGCTGAGGACACCAGAAACGCCACTGAAAACAGTGTGAGGAGTGGAGGTGTTTTCATATTAGCCGGACAATATATTCTTGACACCCAGTGTGCAAACATAATTTGCCGCGTTGTCGTGGAGCTTTCGACCAGTCGATGAGCTGTTCGCTGGCAAAATAGGGTGGGAGCCGTTTCTGCCAGAATTGATGTTCCCGCTCGATTTTGTCTTTGCGCTCCAGGGGCAGGGTTTCGGCGGCAAGAGCCGGGACGATCTGCAGTCGGCGACCGCCGCAGTGAGGGCCAAAAACTTCCCGGTGGCGCTGCAGTTCACGAACTTCCGGGATTAGGATCCTGCTTGCTTTACAGCAGCGCTTCCAAGAGGTAATGCAGCTCTGCGTCCACCTGCGCCGGATCATTCACGGTCTGGCCAATCTCGTTCTTGATGACTTCTCGAAGGCGGCGACGAAGACGGTGGATAGCGACCTTGACGGCGCCTTCGTTCATGCCGAGCCGGGTGGCGGCCGCAGCCTGGGAAAGGTTCTCGGTGTCGCCGCTGAGCCAGGGCTTGAGCTCCTCAAAATGGTCGGCCTTGCCGGAAGCCTGGTGTTCCTGAGCCAGCGTGGCGAGGGCGCGGGCCATGAGCGTCAGCGCCCATTTGCGGTCGAACTCGCTGTCGGGGCTCGGCGCATTGGGGTGGGCCAATTCCAGGCCGGGCGAGGTGTCGGTCCCCGGCTCGATCGACTCCATCGTTTGCCCGGCGCCGCGCTTCAACCGATGCGCATGGTCTTGCATGTCCGCCAGGAAATGCTTCACCGCGCCGAGCAGAAAGGACCGGAACCGGCCCCGTTCCGGCTCAACGCTGTCGATGCCGTGTCGGGCGAGCAGGCGGGCGAAGAATTCCTGCGTCAGGTCGCGGGCGGCGTCTTCGTTCAGGGCCGTGCGCCGGATAAACGCAAAGACCGGGGCGTAATAGGAAGCGCATAATTCGCTCAGCGCCGCCTGCGCATCGGGCGATGCGCCGCAGGCCTCCAGCACCTGCGTCCATTGCGTGGTAACGAACGCGGCGGGTGTGGCGCTGGCGGGCGTTGAGTGTTCCGATGTCAAATTACTTGCCTATATTCTTCTCCGCATCGCTGACGGCGGAACGGAGCCGGGGGTCGTCGACCAGCGCCAAGGCCTGGGTGCTGATGTTCTGGGCGTCGGCCTGGTGTCCAGCGCCCACGAGGATTTCGATCAGTTGGCGGGTGTGTTTGACCAGGAGGTTGTCGGCGGCGGGGGGCGGCATGAGGCTCGGCATGCCCGCAGGCTGCCGCTGCCCATTCTGGGCCATGACTTCGTCGGCTTTCTGCTGGCCTTGCCCTATTACCTGGCTCATGTGTTGCTCCCACTTCGCCTGCTGTTCCCAGTTTCGGCAGTGCACCTTGAACCTCGCCTGGCCATCGCCAATGTAGGCGAGGCAGAGCGCATACTCGCCTTTTTTCACCAGTGCATCTTCGGCCACAGCGTAACAGCGAGTGGCCAGTTCCGGCTGCTG
>JBBQYD010000443.1:0-4847 GCA_038209025.1 Verrucomicrobiota bacterium
AAAGAGAAAGCCAAGGCGACCAGTTGCCTCAATAACATGACGTATCCAGAAATTCCCCGGCAACTCGTTCAACTCGCGAAGCAGCGTACATATGGTAGTGCTATCCGCGCCGAGTTCGGCCACCGCGCGATTAAACTTGTCCGGCGCCGCGATGGCCCGGCGGTGGCTGGGACGCAAGTCCAACCCGTAGTAGGTGGAATCCTGGGAAATCAGGTTCAACTCTTTTACCCCATCCGCCAGCAGCGCCCGGGCCTCTTTCATAATGTCCGCCTGCAAGCGGCTCCGGTGGCTTCCGCGCATGCGCGGGATAATGCAGAAGCTGCAAGGATGATTGCAGCCCTCCGCGATTTTCACGTAGGCAAAATGCCGCGGGGTAAGCCGAAAACGCGGGGTGGCAAAGTCCTGGATGTAAGTGGGCCGCAAATGGACATCGACCACCGGCAGGGGCATGGGCGCCACCACCCGCTTCGTGCGGCCGAATCGATTCGTGCCTCGCAGTCGCTCGCCTTGCTCGTCGCCACCTTTGGCCCGCTCTAGCCCGGAGATGTCCCCGCGCAACTTCGCCGCCGAAGCCCGCCTGGTGCCAGAGCCGGCCAGCAGCTTTTGCGAACGCCGTTCCAGGGCCTGTCTCACAATAGCCCCAGCCTGGGCAACCTGGTCGATGCCCATGAAAGCATCGACTTCCGGCAGCAGCTTGGGTAACTCGTTCCGAAATCGCTGAGGCAAACACCCGGCCACCACCAAACCCTGACCGCGATTGGCAGCCTGCCGCACCTGGTCCGATTCCAGAATGGTTTCCACGCTCTCCTCCTGCGCGGAGTCAATGAAGGAACAGGTGTTCACGATCACGACGTCCGCCGATTCCGGATCGTTGGTGATTTCCACCCCGTCTCTCAGCAATGCTCCCAGCATGATCTCGGCATCGACCAGGTTCTTGGCGCAACCCAGGCTGATCATCCCCACGCTTAAAGGTTTCTTCGTCTTCTCCGGTTCGGACGGCTTATTCATCAAAGACGCAAACCTTACCCCATGGGCAGCAGGCGGGCAATCTTTTCAGCAATGCTGACGGATCGCGCAGCCCCTTCAAACTCTGGCAGATATCACCGGGCCGGCCTGGATTCCGTGGAAGGCCTGGTTACCGAGAGCCTGATCGATTTGCTGCGTCAGCATCCGGTCGAGGCACGCGCTCGCCATGTGGAGGCGTCCCGGGAGGAGCAACCGCTTCTCACCCTTCAAGATGCGTTAGACAACGGTTACTTCTTCTCCATCCGGATTCTGAAGAACCGGGCTTCGGCCGGACTGCCGTAAACCCCATTGGTGGCAGCCGTCCACTGCACCAGGTTGGTGCTGGACTCCATGCTCACCTGGAACTGCTCGTTGCCGGGCGGCAGGATCAAGGTCCGGTTCGGATCGTAGCTCTGAGCGGTGATTTTGAATGTCGCATAGACATAAGATTGCCCGCTTTCATTCAGGGTGAATACCGCGGGACCGGCCACCGTGGTGCCCACGCCGCTCGCCACGCCACTGGCGCTGGTGCTGGCGCTTGCCGGAAAGGCCAGGAAGTTCATCCCGTCCTTGCGCACCATCACATAGGTGCTCTCCAGGTTCCCGGATCGCGACATTGACACCAACTCCGCCGCCTCGCCCGCGAAAACCTCCAAGGTCGCACCGGGCGCACCATTGGTGTGCGTGATGGTCACGAAACGAGCATTTTGCGCGAGAACCGAACCGCTCCACAGGAGCGTGGCGATGAGAAACGTCAGGTAGATTTTCATAGGTTATGACCAGCAACTACCAAAAACTCCGCTTAATGTAAAGCAATGGCATTATCAAACTCCCGACCCCGTGGTCTGCCAGTTCACACCCGCACTCAACAGGTCTTTCCCCTCGCCCACCTTCCGGCAGGTACTCCAGCCAATCCCCGCTCAAGCTTTCATGTACTTCTCCGGGAACTTCCACGGGGATCGGTATTTCGGAATAGCCAGGCGGGCGGCTTCGCGGTCGCCCACAATTTGCTCCTTCGCCGGATCAAACCGGATGGACCTCCCGAGCTTCAATGACAACAGGCTCAGCAGGATCGGCACATCGATTTTGACGTGGTAGTTGGGATTGCAGGTCGGCTGGCGGCGTGATTTCACGCAATCAAGCCACTCACGCTCGTGCCCCGGCGAAGCCGGGATGGACTGCGGCGGGTCGGCCAGTCCCTGCATTTTGTCGCCTTCGGGAACGACCTTGAATTGGCCATAATCGGAATAGAGCGTGCCGTTGGTGCCATGGAAATACGTCCCCAGGCGGCGCTGGGGCTTGGGGTCGCCGTGAAAATCAAAACCGTAGCTGTTGGCCAGGGATGACATCCAGGTCATCGTCATCTTGGGATATTGCCAGAGGACTTCATGATGGTCATAGACATCGCCGTCGTCCCTCAGCACGTAGCGTCCACCGGAAGCGCTGGTATTGATCGGGAAGCCAAGGTCCAGCGCCCAAACGGGAAGGTCGATGATGTGCGGCGCCATTCCCGGGGTCCAACCGCCGCTGTAATCCATCCAGGAGCTATGATTGTAAGCGTCGCGCGCCAGAATGCGATTGAACGGACGCATGGGTGCGGGGCCGCACCACAGGTTCCAATCAATGCCGAGGGTTTCCGGTGAGGATTTGTCGGTGCTGATGCCCACGCCATTGGGATGTTGGTTCATCACGTTGAAGGTGCGGACGGTGCCGATCTGGCCCAGGTTGCCGGACCTGATGTACTCCACGACTCTGCGGTAATTGTCGCTTGCGTGGATTTGAGTGCCCACCTGGCAGATACGGTGATGCCGGTTGACCGCGTTGCGGACGGCGAAACTCTCCGCCAAGTGCATCGTCATGGGCTTTTGCAGGTAAAGGTCCTTGCCCGCTTCACAAGCGGCAATCGCCTGCAAGGCGTGCCAATGGGGCGGGGTCGCAATGATCACCGCATCCAGGTTTGTTTGCCGGAGCATTTCGCGATAATCCAGGTACCCTTTGCAGGTATTCTTGAACCGCTCCGTCACAACCTCCAACCGGGCATCCCAAACATCGCAAGCCGCCGTGATCACCACGTCGGGAAAGCGCGCGCAAATGTTCAAATTCGAGGTGCCCATGCTGCCGCAGCCGATGATGCCCAAGTTGATGCGTTCGCTCGGCGCAGGCGCAGCCCCCCGGCCCAAGGCGGTGGCGGGAATGATGGTAGGCACAGCAATGAGGGCGGCCGCGGCGGCCGTGGTCCTCAAGAAATCCCGACGGGAAAGACGAGTCGATGAGTCCATGGTTTTTATTTTTCGAGGGTTTCGGAGTTCAGGTTGTTGTTCAAGGGCGAGAGCGGTTCGTGGGCGGCTTGCCAGAATTCGTCAGCGGCGGTTTCCGGGAGCGGCGATCCCCGGTGCAGGATCAGCCGATAACGGAGCACCAGGGGCGCACCCTTGCGGAGTTCGTGGCGCGCGCCGCCACGCGGAAAAGTCGGCTGCAGCCAGTTCAGTTGCGGGTAGTCAACCCAATCCCCTGGAAAATCGGGGTTCCTCGCGCATTGGATCGTCAAGAGCCCGCCAGCGGACGCAGCCCCGGCAAAGGTTCCCGAAATATCACCCCACGCAGAACGCAACCCGGCGCCGGCAGGGGCAGTGTGCTTGATGATTTGTTGCCCAGCCACGGCATTGAGCCGGATATTCAAGCCGCCGTAAAGGGTGGTCTCGCGCCGTGCAATCAGCACGGGATCATCGATCGCTTCAAAGGTGAATTCCAGATCGACCACCCGGCAATCGGCGGTGCTCCGGTACGCCCGAATCACCGCCAGTTCACGCACGATGGCCGGGCCGCCCTCCCAGTGCCACAAATTCTCGGCTTGCACCTGGGCGAACACCGACCCGCTGGCACACGCCCATTTCCCGGTGGGACGGGCGAAGACTTTTTGCAGCGCGTGCAAGTCGCCACGATCACCCCGCCAATCAACCTCGGGCCAGGCCCAGTAAATCCCGCGCTGATGGGGATGATCCACGGGCCAATCGCGCGTCAGTTCCTCGCCGTTAAACCCGTACAACGGATGAATGTAGTCGCTTCGTGCCACGGCGTACTTCCGGCTGCCTTCAGCCACCTGGGACAGCAGTTCCGGGTGATCGATCGTGGCATAGTTATACCGGAGAATCGGGCGGCCTGCTTCAGTCAATTCAAGTTGACCGCCGGTTTGCCCCGCCCTCATCACCGGCTCAGTGTCCGAAGGAGTCGTCAGGAGCCTCAACCGCCCCTTCCCCGCGGCGTTGCGCGGCATCAGCCAGGTGAGATTCATCGCCTCACTCGAGGCCAAACGGGATAATTGAGCTGGCACCCGCATTCGCGCCTGGCCGCGATGCTCAGGTTCGAACTCCAGGAAGAGATCCTCCGTGGATGCCGCTCGAAGCAACCTCTCACCAGCAGCCATCTGAACGCCACAGGGAGCCTCCGTGCGACTCAACGCTCCCCCCGCCCCGCCCCAGGGAATGTTGATGCTCAACGAAGCAGAGGCCGGAGCTTTCCGAGGATCCACTGCGGCGGCCACTCCGCCCCCCAGCAAGGCCGCCGTGCCGCTCGCGCCGAGCGCTACGAACCGGCGCCTTGTAATGGCGTGAACCGGGTTTTCGACAGCTCGTTCTTTCCTCATGAGCCTGGATGGGTGGTTCGGGTTTTAAATTTGATTTACACCCACGAGATAGCTTTGCCGGCTGTCTTCCGCAAGAGCAAAATGCGCCGCAACCAGTAACGGATGCGCACCCCTTCCCGCTGGCAGGCGCCAGGAAACCGGGGATGTGGAAAAGCTGAGCGCCGGTAAGCGCTCGGAAACGCCGCCGGGCCGGAGGAAG
>JBBQYD010000444.1:0-4845 GCA_038209025.1 Verrucomicrobiota bacterium
GCGGCCAGGGTGGCTTGCACCGGGGCCAGAGCCACCGTGAACACAGCGTTTGATTTGATGGTTGTCTTTGCTGCCATAATCTGGCGCCAAGACTACCGCCCCGGCTGAATCCACGTCACGCACGCTTGCCGAAGCAACACTTTGCACCGGCTCGGATTCACCCCCGGCACCCCGCTGGAAATCCAGAATGGCTCCGGCCACTTGACTCTGCGGCCTACCCTTCTGTCCAACAACCACGTCTCCAGCCGGCAGGTGCCCGGCGGTCGGCGGCCCATCATCGATCTCGCCAGCCAGTCCCTGCTGTCCGGCCTCGCCGAATATTCCGCCGTGAAAATCCTCGCCTCGTTCGAGCGTATCCAGGTATCGCCCTCGCACCGCGCCTTTGCCATCCAGCGCAGCCGCACCCTGGCGCCACCGTTCCGCGTGTTGGAAGTCTTTGCCGGCGGCGGGACGCTGACTGCGGCGCTGACTGGCAATGCCGCCTTTACCGTCGCGGCGGGCGTGGAGATCGAACCGGACTTTGCGGATGAATGGCAGGCCAGGCATCCTGACGCGACTCTGGTGCAAGCCGACATCCGCGCGTTGCACACCTCGGAATTGCCAGAATTCGATGTGCTCATCGGCGGCATTCCCTGCACCTGCCACTCGAATCTGGGACGCGCGAAGAAACGCCTCGCCGGCCAACCCGAGTTGGGCGACACAGGCGATCTGTTCCTGCCCGTCGCGAATTTGGTGAGCGAACGAATGCCGGGCGCGGTGGTTTTTGAGAACGTGCCATCTTTCGGCACCAGCCTCGCGGGTGAACTTCTCTTGTTACATCTGCGCCGCCTCGGCTATCACGTCACCACCGAGACCCTCCGACCCAATGAAGATTGGGGCGAACTCGAAGATCGCCAGCGCTGGCTTCTGGTGGGTACGCTCGACCGTCCGTTCACGCTGCAAGTGCCTCATCAACCCTGCACCGCGCCCGCATCCACCTGTCTCGATGCGCCCGAGCCGAGTCGGGATCGCGCCGATGTCGAACGGATTGCCCGCACCATCGAGGGACTGCGCCGGCACAACGCCCGCCATCGAGCCGCCGGTCACGGGTTCGCGTTCACGGAGATCGCTCAGGACCAGATCCGGCTTCCGACGATCCCCAAGAGTTATCACAAGATCAACACCGGTCCCTTCGTGCGGACATCATTCGGTCTGCGCCTGCTGCGCCAGGCGGAGATCGAACGTATTCACGGCTGCACGATGCTGACACCTCACTATGCCACGGCAGTGCAGATGCTCGGTCAAGGCGTGCTGACGCGGGTATTTCATTCCGTGTTTCGGCAACTGGCCGATCACCTTGTAAGGTGAAGGCGACGCGCGGCAGAGCCTGACGCGCAAATTCAGCAAAATTAGTGTCAGAGTTGGAGCCACTGACCGTCGGGATTTGTTCGGTTTGAAGGTCTAGTGCGACTGTTTCAATTAACGGCGCATCTAAAGCTCCCGTATTGCCACCGGCAACCTCTGTGGCGATGCATGCGGGCCTGAAGGCTGTGCCCCGGTTCGCAGTACGCCAATAAAGTGCCAAGCAACCCGCAATTTGATGGTGAGACGCCCACGGGCAATGGGCATCAAGGCCCGGCATCCCTCGCCAGGAAGCGGATTCCTGAGAATTTGGACGAGATCCTTACCCTGGAGGAGTGCGCAGCCTGGCTGGTCCTGAAACCGCGCGACCTGCTGGAGAAGGTTCGCGCTGGTCGCATCCCCGCCATCCGACTTAATAAGCGGGTGCTCCGCTTCCACCCCCGGACGGTTTTGATGAAGCTTGGGGTGCCGCATGAAGCAGTGGGCTTGGCCAAGAACCACGAAGCCGTTCGGAACCGCGCCGATTCGTGGTAGGGCTTAATCTTGGTCGCGACCGACACTCGGATCAGCCGAACAAGACCCATCGCTTGAGCCTCAGCGGCAAGCTGAAATAGGGTCGCAATACGGCTATAAAGCGGCGATTAGTTTCGCGCTTGAACAAAACCCCAAATAAAGCACTTGTTTTACAGACCTTGACACGGAAGGGGTCAGAGGTTCAACTCCTCTATCGCGCACCATTTCCCATAATTCTGGCTGAGGCTCGCCTCCAGCAACAAACCAGTCTCAACCTCCATTTGCGAGTCCGAAACGGCCTGCTTACTCAGACCTCTTCGGTGTCTTTTATCCATGAGTCAACGGGGCCGGGTCTGATTGCGCGCGACACAACTCAGCGATCATTTCGGGCATTTTGCAGCCCTCACAAAGACTGTTGGAATGCTCGCAAAAGTCCCGGACAATCTGAATGAGCCCCTGCTGGCCGGCGGCGGTCTTGAGCCACGGCACGCGGGCCGCCCCCAGCAAGCGCTGCCGCGCGAGCCTCAGCACCGAGTTGTCCTGGGCCGCCGGACAGGTCAGATACAGCCTCTCCAATTCTGGCAGCAGCGCATCATTGCGGCCCTCGGCGGCCCGTGACCAAAGCCACGGCAGAACCACGTTCATGGCCAGATCGACAACCCGTGCAGTGCCAAGCAACGGCTGCTCAACCCGGGTGCGGGCCGATCGGAAGGTGTAGTGCCATGACCAAAATGGATCAGTGGACATCTGCAACTCCCGGAGCAATCCCTCAATCATCTCGCCGGCTCCGGGCTGGCTGGAACCCCACCGTTCCAGGCGCCCGACAAGTTTGTCGTCCAAAGTCCAGTGCGCACCAAGCGCCAGGCGCCGCTGGGGATGGTTGATGGGGCGCAACCCGTGCATGCGCCAGGCGGACGCGGGCAGGAGGCAGTCCACAAACTCCTCGCGTTCCCGCCACCAACAATCCCAAATGGACCTCAAATAGGCGTCGGTCGCGGGTTCCCCATGGAGCAGTTCCTTCGGCAGCAACCCGGAGATGCCAAACAGCCGGGCCTGCATGACCATCAAATCCCTGGCGTCGCCCCAACGCGGGCGCAACTCCGCGATGCGCTGCATGGGCCAAAGGTTATGTTTATACCCCAGCGCGCGGAAGAGGCCTTCCCAGAGGGATTGCTCCCACCCCGCCTGCCGCGCGCGCGCCTCGAAAACCGAGGCCTTGGCGCGGAGGCGGACCAGGCTCGCCTGCGCTAATAAATCCTGCGTCTGCTCTGGTTTGAGCCGGCGCAAAGGCTGGCAGCAGCGCCCCAGCAACGCATCCGGGAAAGGTGCCACGGATGCGCCCAACCACCGGTACAATTCGCCCAGCGGCGCATCCAGCGCCCGCCGCAGCACGATTCGCGGCGGAGCGCCTTCACTCCCGCCCGCGCCATCCCAAACCACGTGCAAAACCACGTTGGCGAATGCCGGGTTGGTGTGATGCTGGTGCGCACGCCAACCGCCGGGGCGCAGGTCCACTTCCACGTCCCCGGTCAGGCAGGGGCCGTCCCCCACGCGGATCACCGCTGACCGAAAGTCCGGACCGCCCTCCACACTGCGGAAACCAGGGTGCAACACCTGCACCGGGGCGCCCTCCGTGGTGATTAATCGCTCGCGCACCAGCCGCTGGTGCTGCCAGATGCTCTGCACGAGGGCCTCCGGCGGATGCTCCGTGTCATCATGCAGCCAGGGAGCCGACCGGCAGCGGTCGCGCCACTCGGAATAGGGACTGGAAAAGCTGTGCGCCACACCAGCATAGCTGGCTGGCTCGCGGTAGAAAGTCAAGACCTGTTTAAACGCGGCCCGGGCATCCCCCCCTCCCCCGCCCGGCAACTCCCCGCCTACCGCCGCGAAATCTCCAACATCCGTTCAATCGGCAGGCGGGCGCGCCGCAAGATGTCCTCACTCAGTTCCAGCCGCGGAGAAAGCTGCTTCATGCAGTCGCGCACTTTTTCCAGCGTGTTCATTTTCATGAACTTACACTCACTACAACGGCAGGGGTCGGTGGGCGCACGCAGCGCATCGAACGCCGGCGCACAAATGAATTCCTTGTCCGGGCATTCCTTCTGCAGGCGGTGAATGATGCCAGACTCCGTGACAATGACGAATTGCCGGGCTGGACTGCTCTTGCAGTAGGTGATCATTTTCTCCGTGGAGCACACCGCATCGGCCAGGTCGCGCACTTCGCGCAGGCTCTCCGGGTGGACCACCAGCTTTGCCTCGGGAAGTTTCTCCCGGAGCTTCACCAAAGCTTCGCGGCGGAACTCCACGTGCGCGTAACAATCGCCGCGCCAAAGCGTCATCGGCCTCCCGGTCTGTTCCATGACCCAGGCCCCCAGGTTTTCGTCCGGCACGAATAGCAGGTCCCTCTCCGGGGGGGTGGCCTGCACTATCTTGACGGCATTGCCACTGGTGCAGATGACGTCGCTCAGAGCCTTCACCGCGGCGCTGCAATTAATATAGGCCACGGTGTAAAAGTTGGGGTTGGTTTGCTGCAGCGCTCTCAGCTTATCCGCCGGGCAACTGGCCTCCAGGGAACAACCGGCTTCCTTGTCCGGAAGCACCACGATCTTGTGCGGGTTCAAAATCTTGGCCGTCTCAGCCATGAAATGAACACCACAGAAAACAATGACCTCGGCGGTCGTGTCGGCGGCCTGTTGAGCCAACCCGAGGGAGTCACCCACGAAGTCAGCCACATCCTGGATTTCTGGCACCTGGTAATTATGAGCCAGGATAACGGCATTGAGTTGCTTCTTGTACGTGAGAATCTCGCGCGTCAACTCGTTGATTTCAGCGCGGGGCAAAGGCTGGCGGACCGGGAACCGGTCCACCTGAATATCAGCCAAACTGGTCATTATCTTAAGTTTACTGTGCGGAGAGCAGAGCGTCAATGCGGGGGAGAAACGGCGGCGCGGTCCGTGAACGGAAGGTGCAGGCTCACGCCTTCCCGGGCGG
>JBBQYD010000445.1:0-4811 GCA_038209025.1 Verrucomicrobiota bacterium
AGTTCGCCAGCCGAGCAGATGAGCATGTAGCGGCCCGCGTCATACATTTTTTCCATGAGCGCGGCGGGCAGGCGGTTCCCGCTCTTGGCGAGGGCAAGCAACTGATCCGTCGTCTGCCCGCGCTCCGCACCGCCGCCGAGGTCGAGGGCAACGCGGTTGAACAATGCCCCGTGGGCCTTGGCGTGCGGCGCGAACAACACGGTGTAGTCGGTGTCGAACCCCGTGAGGGAGTTTTTCAACTGTGGCAGCAGCGCCTTGGCATCGTCTGCCGCGCGGTAGGCGACGACCGAACTTTCAGCCAGCGGCGGCGCGGGTTTGAAAATACCCGGGCGCTCGAAGTCGGGATTGTCGGGCGAGTAGGCCCACGCTTCGCTGTGCGTCTGCGGCAGCGGCGTTTTCCACGGTGCGATGCGGATCAGCACCTGCGTGTCGCGCCCCTCGTCCCGCCTGATGATGCGAACCGCGGCATCGTAGCCGCCTTTGCCCTTGGTGTAGGTGTTGTGATAGGTCACCCACTCCGGCGTGGTTTCCTGCCGCGACTCGATGAGCGGTTGGCCGAGCGCCGGAAACTCCAGTTCGCTCGGCGCGGGACCGGTGAGCGAGAGGACGATGAGGTTGTCGGTGCGGGAGACGAACAGCCGCCGCAGGAACGGGCCGCGGTCGTCGGACCAGCGGACGGTGACTTCGCCGGTTTGGAAATCCTCGGTGCGCTCGTAGCCGGTGATCGCACCGACGGGCTGCTGCCGGATCTTCACGAACAGGGCCGGATGATAGGGGTCGGTCGTGATGATGCCGGGGTAACCTTGTTCCTTGGCCTTGCCGAGGAAGAACTTCATCGCCTCGCGGTAATCTTTTTCGTGAATGATCTGTCGCAGTTCCGGCACGTATGGGGCGAGGTTGGGAACGATTTCGCGGTTGCCCTGCGGCAGGAACAGCCGGCAGTGGTTGGCGACAAGCGTGTCGTTGGTGGGGTTGCCGAAGAGCATCGCGCCCATCCGTCCGTTGCCGGTGACGAACGCCTCTTGCCAACGGTTTGCCGGGACGGTGCTGACGACGCCCCGGGACGGAATGTTGGCAGCGGCGCGGGAGACCGCGGCAAGCGGCACCAGCAGCAGGGCGGTGAGGATCAGGGATTTGAGTGGGTACATGTTGTCTTTCCTGTCAGTTCCGGAGTTCTTAAATTATCGGCCCGTGTATTCGAATGATTCGAACGTAACATTTGCCTTCCCTTTTTCAACTTCATTTGCCCTTTTGTTCCGTTCATGCAGCCAAGCTGCCAAATCATGATGGTGTTCGGCATGCGATCATTCACTCCCAAACCAGACGCGCGATACTCACGCCCCGATGTGGCCATTCGACGCTGGAAATGAACCAGTCGCCCGCTTCGTCCTGAAAGACCTCTGCGGCATGGGCGTCCAGCACCGCCACCTCGTGCTCGAACTTCAGCGGGTCGTCCGATTGATATACGTAGGTCGTGTGTTGATACGCACCCTGAATGTCCTTCTTATCCCACACCTCATTCCAACCACAGACGAATAGATAGAACGTGTTGTTGTGTCGCACGACGAAGGGTGATTCCTGATCCACCCCGGGCTTCATTGTCAGAATCGGGCCGCGCTCGGTCCAAGTTTTGAAATCCCGGGAGGTCGCCACCCGCACGTCGTGATCGCCGCAAACGATGAGATAGTAGGTGTCGTTCCAAACGAAGAGATGCGGATCGCGCCCGCCGGGAGCACCCGGCAACGGCCCTTTCGGCGTCCAATGGTTGAGATCATTGGACACGGCGTAGCGAATGGGTGTCGGCCCATACACCATGTGAAAAAGGCCCTCGCGCTTGATGATGCAGGGTGCGTGGTTTGCCGGGGTCTCGCCGGGCCGCTCGGACGGCGGAAGCACCTTGGGCAGATCTTTCCAGCTTTCCGCCTTCAGAGCTTCCTTCAGCGTTCCAGGCGGGGCCAATGCATGAAATGACTGATACTCGCCGGCGTGGACGGCTTCGACCTTTGTCAACGGATGGGTGATGCCGAAAGCATGCCAGCGTCCGGAAGCGTCACAGGCAAAACAATGATCGTTCGGCACCCAGTTCTTGTAGTATTTCCCGGCAATCAGGTCAGCCGCATCCGGGCCCGGGAAAACGTCACCTCCGGGATTGTAAACATTGACATAGTCGCCGGCAATCCTGGGGGTGCTCACTGTTTTCCCATCCCCAGCCGCAGGTTGCGGCTTGAGCACATACGCCCGCACCCACTCGTAATGGGTGGTGTTGATGGCGCGGTTGGTCAAATCGCTGAGTGCCGGTGGTGCCATCCAATCGTAGGTTTCGCAGACCATGTTGACATGCATCGGTCGGTCGAAGGGCGTGGCGCTGAATTTGGTAGAGGGATGCACGGTGAACTGATATTGGTCGTCAAGATAAAATCTAACGGTGGTGGCGTCCACCCACCACGCGCCATAGGTATGAAACGCCTCCCCGGCCGGCGGATCGAGCGGTGCCTGTTGGCCGACACTCAGTGGTTCTGGCTTACCATTAACCCTCCGGTTGTAATGGGTGTTGCTGTTCATTTGCTTGTGCCAATTCTGCGCCCATTTTGGCTCGGCATGGGGCGCACCCATGGTTTCCACGATGTCAATCTCCTGTGAGACATCCGCGCCCGCCTCCTGCTTCCGCCCGCCGCTCAACCAGAAGGTGGACGACATCGAAATCTTGGAGGCTTTGAAGCGTGCCTCGTAATAGCCGAAGGAGGCTTCCTCCGACTTGGATCGCACCGCGCCGCCGCTGATGGTGAACCGCCCGTCCGGAGCGGGCAGCGTGCCCGCGCTGATTTGCAGGCACCCGTCGGCCACGGTGATGGCCGACGGCACAAATTTCGCCGGTGGTCGCCCCCGCCAGTCAGGGAAATGATCCAGCCATTTGTTAGCATCTAGTGAGGTGCCGTTAAACTCGTCGGTGAACTTTTCGTTAGGCACCCACCGGTGGCCTTCCGGGGCTGGAGGCGGAGCGGCGAATGACGGAGTGATACTGGCGAAAAGCAGGGCGAGGCGCAGCAGATTGTGGTTCATGAGGCGATTTGGTCGGGTTGGGCATGGATCGCGGCTATCTTCTCTTCAGCAGGAGGACGTCGCAAGGCTTCATGGCGAATTCCATCTCAACCGGCTGTCCGGTAAGCGCGTTCAACATGCCACTGAAGCGGGGTTCGCCGGGAGTGAGGCGGATCTTCCGCACCTCCTTGCTGACATTGTTCAAAACCAGCACCGGACCGTTTGGGTCCGCGTCCTGCGATCGGCTGATGATGACCCCATAGGCCCGCTGCCCCGATTCATCGGTGACGGCGATTTCTACCGGCCGCCGGGGATTGCCGATTGCAACCGCCGCTTCAATTGTCGGCACTAATCCCATGGCGTTGTTCATGGGAATTAATATGCCATCAGACTTGAGTTTCGGGTCGGCCCGCGCCGCGCCTAGCTCGTCTTTCAAGAAGCTCTGCTCCGCGCCGATGCACACCAACCGCCCGCCCGCCTGCTGAAAATTGCGCAATCCACGTAGCCCGGCCTCCGATATATATGGCGTTGGCGAAACAACCAAGGTCTGCGTTTTGGGGTTCAGCTCACCGAGACCGGTCAGGGTCACAAAGCCAACCTCCAGATTGAGCAGCTTGAACGCCTCGTAAACATCACGCATCTGTTGCATGTAAGTTGCGCTTTGAATGGCGGATTCTTCACAGTAGTGGATGAGAAACTCGCGTTGCTGCGGCACGGCAGCAATGACCTGCTCCGCGTGGGCGTTCAGCTCCTTCATCACCCGACCGTAGGCGCCCACTGCAATGGGCTGCGTCGGCAACTCACCGATATAATCGGCTCCAGGTCTGAATGAGCCATCCAACTGCCGTCCCCAAATCCACGGGTTGATCGCCCCCATCCCATGGGTGAAGGCCAGCCACAGCACTGACCGAACATAATCGCGGTTCAAATGATAATGCCGCCAGCTCACGGTGCCGAAGCCGTGCCATTCGGAATCGTAAAACACCTTATTCGGGCAGAGCGACTTGGTGAAGTCCAGCATCATGCACTGGTCCATCCAGAGATAGACCATTGGAGCAGCGTTCTGCCCAACCTGCCGGACTGTGGAACTCACTCTATTTTTCATCTCTGAAGCCATGACGGTTCCATCCTCGCGCAAACTTGTTAGCTGAAAAAACCCGCCGCCCATGCGTCCGAACGCGGCCATGAGAGCTTCGTCCTCCGGCATCCAAGTCATCGAACTTGGAAAGTAGGGTCGTCCGTCCAGAAGGTAACTCCCCTTGCCCAGCGAGACCTTGCCCTTGGCTAGATCGGGTGAGGCTCGCAAGTCGATTTCGCCTGCCAACTGCATTCTAATTTCGCCGATCGCGTGATCAGCCACCTGAATGCAATCGCGCATTTCGTCCCCCGCCAACCGGTCAGCCGCAGCATCGGTGTCCACTTTCTTCTTCCAACGGAACGTTCCGAAGACGCGGCGCACCGCCGCCACGTTGGCGCGGTCGTGTTGCGCCGACTTTTGGAACTCGACGATTACCTGCCGCGAGACGCGGGCGAAATCCGCGGCGATGCCCTTTTGCTCGGCAGCACGGATGAGTGAGTTCAACTCGTCGGCACGCTGTGCTACTTTCCCCTGCAATTCTTCCCATTCGGCGACGGTTTCCGGCTGTGCCATCGCAGACACCGCGGAACCCCAGACAACCACGCCAAAAGCCAATGCCGCCACGACGGCTAGCAGTCGCTTTCGCATTTTTTGAATAATCCCGTTAGTATCAGTCATTGGAAGTTGCGCTGCT
>JBBQYD010000446.1:0-4810 GCA_038209025.1 Verrucomicrobiota bacterium
GCCAACGTCAGCCAAAGCCCCACTACCAGTCACTTACCGATTTCCAGGCCGCAATGGGCGAGGATAACCTGACCTTGGCAATGGCTTTCGTTACATGCCGACACCCAAAGTTGTGAAAACCCCTTCATGCATACGCGCTGGTGGTGGTGAACGGATTGTGATTAGCGCTTGATCAGTGGCGTGGTATCACGTATGACGTCTGCCGCATGAGTCAATTAGCCAGTCAAATTGCGGTGGTTACCGGTGCCGGACGCGGCATTGGGCGAGCCATTGCGCTTGCGTTTGCGAATGCCGGTGCGGAGGTGGTCTGTGTTTCGCGCACCGTGGAAAACTCGGAGAAAGTGGCGCAGGAAGTGCGCGCGCTCGGGCGCAAGGCCTGGGCTCACGCCGTGGATGTGGCGGATGCCGGAGCGGTGACTGCGGCAGCGGAGAAAATCCTCGCGGAGTGCGGCAAAGTGGACATCCTGGTGAATAACGCCGGGGTAACACGGGACGGCTTGCTGATGCGCATGAGCGAGGCGGATTGGGACACGGTGGTGGATACTAATCTGAAGGGCGCTTTTCTTTTCACCAAGGCTTTCAGCCGGCCGTTTATCAAGCAGCGCTCGGGACGGATCATTAATGTGGCATCGGTTATTGGTCTGATCGGCAATGCCGGGCAGGCCAATTACGCGGCCAGCAAGGCGGGGCTGATCGGGTTTACCAAGTCCGTGGCCCGGGAGTTGGCTTCCCGTGGAATAACGGTCAACGCCCTGGCACCCGGGTTCATCGAGACCGATATGACGGCGGGGTTGAACGAGCAACTTCGTGGAGAATTGTTGAAAACCATCCCCTTGAACGGCTTCGGGAAGGTGGAAGACATCGCGCAAGCAGCGCTTTTCCTCGCCGGTCCAGGTGCCCGTTACATCACCGGCCAGGTGTTGACGGTGGACGGTGGAATGGTCATGTAATTGAGAATAAAGCTTTACCACTGCAAGCAGTTGTGTTGCAGGTGGAAATGAAACGTACCCGGAGCGTAGGAAAAAAATGCAGAATCCGGGCTTGACGCCCGCCCCCGGCGTGGCATAGACACACAGCAGATATAAGAACTGGAGAAAATCATGGCTGAAAAATCTATTGAACAAAGGGTCAAAGACATCATTGTTGAGCAACTGGGAGTGAATGCGGATCAGGTGACCCCGGAGGCCAAGTTTATTGAGGACCTCGGCGCCGACTCGCTCGACACCGTGGAGCTCGTGATGGCTTTGGAGGAGGAGTTTGGCAACGAAATCCCCGACGAACAGGCGGAGAAACTACAAAGCGTCGGTGACGTGAACAAGTACATCGAGGATCTGCAGCAGAAGTGATTTGCCTCAGGATTTGAATTGTAAGTTTATCGATTTCCGGGCAGCTTAGACTGACAACAGCTTAAGCTGCCCCGTTTATTTTTATGGCGAGCAATTGGACCGAACGCAGAATTGTCATTACTGGCATGGGCGTCGTTTCCCCGGTGGGAACCGACTTGGAATCGTATTGGCGGAATCTTTTGGATGGGCAGTGCGGTGTGGACCGCATTACGGCGTTCGATGCGTCCAAATTTGACACGCAGATTGCGGCGGAGGTGAAGAACTTCGATCCCTCGCCGGCGTTTCCCTCTCCCAAAGAGGTCCGGCGCACCGACCGCTACTCCCAATTTGGGGTTCACGCGTCGTGGCAGGCCCTGAAGGATTCCGGTTTGGACCTGAGCCAGGAGAACCTGGATGAGTTCGGGGTGTTCATCG
The DNA here is from genome assembly GCA_038209025.1 of Verrucomicrobiota bacterium. Classification (GTDB taxonomy): domain Bacteria; phylum Verrucomicrobiota; class Verrucomicrobiia; order Limisphaerales; family UBA8199; genus JBBQYD01. The sequence goes on from JBBQYD010000446.1 coordinate 1,761, forward strand.
GGTCAGGCATCGGCGGGCTGGCGACGACGACCGAGCAGCACAGGATTCTGCTGGAGCGCGGCCCCGGGCGGCTGTCGCCGTTTATGATTCCCATGCTGATCTCGAACATGGCCTCCGGCCTGGTGTCGATGTATCACAACCTGCGCGGTCCGAATTTTGCCACCTGCTCGGCCTGCGCCACCGCCAATCACGCCCTGGGCGAAGCCTGGCGCACCCTGAAGATGGGGGATGCTCAGGTCATGCTGGCAGGCGGCACCGAGGCCACGATTGTGCCCATCGGCATCGGCGGCTTTTGCGCCATGCGTGCGATGAGCACGCGCAATGACGATCCCAAACACGCTTCACGTCCCTTCGACAAGGAACGCGATGGTTTTGTGATGGGCGAGGGTTCTGGAGTGCTCGTTCTGGAAGAACTGGAGCACGCGAAGAAACGCGGCGCGCGCATTTATGCCGAGCTGGTGGGGTACGGCAACACGGCCGATGCCCACCATTTGACGGCCCCCGCGCCGGGAGGCGAAGGCGCCGTGCGTTGCATGCGCATGGCCTTGCGCAATGCGGGCATGAACCTGGAGGACATTTCATACGTCAACGCCCATGGCACGTCCACCCCCCATGGCGATATTGCGGAGACGCAGGCGATTAAAACAGTGTTTGGGGAGCACGCCCGCAAACTGGCCGTCAGTTCCACCAAAGGCGCAACCGGTCACATGCTGGGCGCGGCTGGCGCGGTGGAGATGATTGCGTGCGTAAAAGCAATCCAAACGGGCGCGGTGCCGCCGACGATAAATCACGCGGTTCCCGACCCGGAGTGCGATCTGGATTACGTGGCAAACACGGGTCGCGAAATGCCGGTGCGTGCCGCTCTGAACAATTCCTTCGGGTTTGGCGGTCACAACGCCAGCATGATTGCCCGCAAGTTCGAAGGTTGAGCGGTCACTTCCACCACGTTTCCCAGAATTGCCCGGCTCGTTGCTCTCCCAGCCGGGCGCGCAACACTTCCCGCATGGTCTGATCGAGCCCGCCAGGGTCTGGCTGGCCTGCGGCATGCATGCGGGCGAGCGTTTCATCGTATTCCTGCCATTCCTGGAAAAGGACTTGGAACTCGGTTTCGGTGGGGTTGAATTTGGTCAGCCCACGCCGAAGATTGTCGGCTGTCCACGAGGCGGTCATTTCGACCATGCGGAATTCCGCGGGGCTGAGCAGCGCCTGGAGCGCGGCGCGTTTGCGGTCGTAAGCCTCCATGATCTGCTGCCGGTCGGCGACTTCCTCCGTGAGATACTGTCCGCTGGCGAGCGCTTTCACCTGCTGGTCGGTTTCGGCGTATTCCACGAGCAAGTTGCGGGTGGTCGTCCGCTTATTGTCCGGCAGGAAGGCAAGCTGTGAGTCCAGTTCAGCCAGCCGCCAGGCCTGGCTGGTGGAGGGTGGCAGAAAGTCTTCGCCCAGGAGTTCGCGCATGGCCCAGCTCATCTCCTGGTCCACCAGGCGGCGTTTGCGTTCGAGTTCCCGCCGCGCGGCGCCGTCCCCGGCATCGGCGCGCCAATACTTGAAATCGCGGAAACGCTCGGTCAGAGCTTCGTTGCGCTGGCCGGAATAGGCGGATAGCAGGTCGGTGGCAACGATGTCTCGCACGGTTTGTTTCGGGCAACCGATGCTCTGGAGGTTTTCGAGATACTGCCGGTAGTCTTCGGTTTCAAGGGCGTGCCATTGGAAAGCCGGTTGTGCAGAGCGGGGGGCTTCGGGCACGGCTTCAGCCGCGGAGCGGATGCGCAGCCGCTGGCCGGCAGGAAACGATGAACTGGCGACGGAGGTTCCCGGGCCGTTTTTGGGTGCGGCCGTTCCGGTCTGCGCCTCCAGGAGCTTTATTTGCCAAAGGGCAAACCCCAGAAATCCGGCGCACGCGAACAGGGCGAGAGCTTTGGGAAACCCGGATGTCACCCTGGGATTATATGCCTTTTGCCGGGGAAGGAAACTGCATTTGGGCGGGGGCGGGTTTCGAAAGATTCCACCTCGGCGTCGGCCGCCAGAACCTTCCCGCGGGCGGGCGCGTGGTTCGCGCGTCTATTTTGTCAGCGGCTGTTGGCCAAATCCAGATGCTGGTAGAGAAAATTTGCAATCCGGTTTTTGAGCGCGATGCCTTCGAAATCCTGCTTCAGGGAGACGCCATGGGCGGCCCCTTCGATTGGGCAGAACTCGAAGGGCACGCCGGTTTTCCTGGCGCGCTCCATGACGGCTTTGGCATCCGCGAACTTTACGGTGGGATCCTCCGTGCCGTGGATGATAATCACCGGCGGTTCGCCGGCTTCGATGGTTTCGACGAATCGGCCCATGGTTCCCCACATGTCAACCACCGCCCGAACACCGCGGTCGTTCTCCAAGTAGGCCACCCCCAGGGCGGTGCAGGCGCCGGCCGAGGAGCCGCCGATGGCAACTCGATTCGTGTCGATGCCGTAAGTCTCCGCATTGGCAATCACCCAGCGGACCGCTTTTCGAGCGTCCTCAATGGCGGCGCGAACAGCGCGCATTTGGGCGGTCTCGCCCCGGGTCTGAGGATCGTCGCCCTCCAGCCGATAATTGATCGAGACGCAGGCGTATCCTCGCGAAGCGAGGTCTCGGCAGAATTCCATCATGCGGGCGGCCGATTTGTTGCCGGCCCGAAACCCACCCCCGTGGATCGCGACGAAGCCGGGCCGCTTCCGGGGGGAGGCCGGCCCGGCGGGGGCATAGAGATCCAGCAGGAGATTTTTTTTGCCGGGCTGCGGGAGGCCCACCTCCCCGGTGCCATAAACCAGATTCGAGGTGACCACCACCGAGAAGAGCGGGTCCTTGAAAACGGTCTTTACCCCGGGCTCCGCCAGCAGGGTGAGGGGCAGGAGACCGAGCACGCTCAAGAGAGTCACTTTCACGGTGTAAGGGACGCGCGCGAACCCCGGAACGTTACAAGAAATCCGCCTCGGATGACGGGAACTAAAGCGACAATTCCTGGAACAGCTCGGGGAGCAGCGCGGAGATGCCATACTTTTCTTTGATGAGCCGGGCCAGGGTCTTGCGCG
>JBBQYD010000447.1:0-4800 GCA_038209025.1 Verrucomicrobiota bacterium
GATTGGTTACCAATGATTAAGGTGAGTATTGCTCTTGAGGGTTAGTGCGTCAAGTGGATTTTTTCAAAGTAATTAAAGAATCACGCGCAGCCGCCCGCGCCTGGGCGGCTGCGCGTGGGGCTGTTTCAAGGTTTGGCAATAACGCGATAGAAAGCCGCCCCGGTTGGTGGGTTGGTGTCTGTGAACGAGGTGCTTAGAACGTTCGTGGCCAGGTTGGCGAAGCTCGCCGGGTTGGCGAGATCCGTGCCGCGCTGGACGGAGTAGTTCACGGTGCCGGCGGAGGCCCAACTGAGATGCACGCCGTCCTGTGCCTGGGCGGCGCTGAGGATGGCGAAGGTGGGTATGGCGAAGGGTTCATTGTGGAAAATCAGCAGGCGCCCGCCACCTCCAGCCGTGCTGGAATCTGAGGCCACCAGAAACTTGCCATCCGGGGCAAAAGCCATGCCGGGCTCATGAAAATTGATCTGCCGGAAGGTTTTCGTCGGGTCCTTGAGCGGAAAACTCATTTCTTTGCGGTCATCCGTTATGCCGGAAGCGCTGGGGTTTATTGACCAGACCTCATCCAAACCGTCGTCAGCAAGCCAGAGTCGTCCGGTGGTTGGGTCCACGGCCATGGCTGCGGCGGCGGGGTTGACGCCCAGCGGCCAAATTGTGGTGGGAGTGATGTACCGGGTGAGTCCGGTGCTATCAACGGCGGTGATGAAGCCATCGAGACTGAGCGTGACCACCTCGCTGGATTGTGGCAGCGAAGCTATGGCGTTCAGATCACTCCAGCCTAAACCGGAGGTGGTGGGTTGCACCAGGAAAGCGTCATTATTCTGGTTGGTTTCCGTTGTTGAAGGATCGGCCAGATTCAAGGCATTGTAAGCGTCAGAATCGCTCCCACGGTCCGCTATGACGAGCCAGCCGGGATAGCTGCCGAAATTTGGGGGGGCGATGGTGAGATCGATTGGGTCATCATCCGTGCTGGCGGCAAAGTTAGTAATCATGAGTTCGGGAACATTGGTCGTCCAGGGCGCTTTGAGGCGTTTCAGCGCCCGGGTGACGTCATGCACCCACCAGGCTGTTCCATTGGTGTCGATTACCAACCCGGCCGCATTGTCCAGGTTCGTGACCAGGGGCAGGGAATCCACAGCCCAGTTGCCGCTGGCCACCTTGTAGGCGCGGTACAGCCCGCCTACGGCGCTGTCGGACGTGAATAGTATGGTCGTGTTATCCCGCGGGTCCACGGCGACGTCTCCCACAGTGCCGCCAATGACCAATTGCGTATAGTTGGTAAACCGGGAGGTATGCAGGGTGGGGGTGTAAGGAAGTGCCGAGCCCATCGGTTCAGGTTCAACATTTTTGCCGCCGAAAATCATTTCTTTCACCGGCATGCCGTTGAACGACTCGTCACTGGCGCTATAAAAATAGAACGCGAGGGGGCTGCCGGCGGTGCCGTTCAAAATGGAGCCCACCCAATCGTTGGCGGTGGAATTGGTTGATTCTCCTTTCCTCCCGACGTAGAAGGTTCCAGCGGTCGTGGTCATCGGTCCCGGCACGTCAATGATGTTGCCATAGGCGCACGTGCCGCCCACCCCTTCCACGCGGAACGTTATTTTGCCGTAGGAGAAGTCAGTGGCGGCAGCGCTCGCGCCATCCATTATGCCTACGGAGTCCGTGACTACCCAGCCTTCCGGAAGGTCGAGGAACCCATCATTGTTGGTGTCCAGGTCCATGGTATTGGTGGGCACTATGCCCGCCCCGATATTGATCAGCAGGATCGTGGTGGCGCCGTTTTCCAGATCGACTTGGGCTGCATCGGAGTAATGCCCAATGGTGCTCCCCACCCCTCCCTCGTTGGCCTGTCCCCAGCCCGTGCCCAGGGTGTTTTCGACGACCGTGGCTCCCGCTTCGGTTTCCGTGTATTTGCTGCCAAACTGACGTCCGAAAAAATAACCATTGGCGCCCAACGAGAACGTTCCCAGGTCGAAGTATTGATTTATATCACCCCGACCGGTTGTGCCTTGCCCCTCCAAACTCAAGAGGTAATAGTTCGAAAGCGAAAGATTTGGAGTGCCCCGCAGTTCAAAGTATTCGTTGCCCGTATCGCCGCCTGGCGCGTTGGGCAAGACTTCGTTTATCCAAACTTGAGCGGAGATGCAGGAGGTGCCCGCCGCCAGGGCCAAGGCTAACAACAGTTTTTTTCATAGTTTTGGCGTTTTTATCGTGCGTGGTTTTCAATGGTTACCTTAACGCTCTAAGCAGAGTCGTGTCAAAGCTTTTCGAAGAAAACTTTGGCGGCAACGAAAAGTAGTCCTTGCCGCGTGCCGGAACGGGCTTTTGGCGCAAGGGAAGATTTCGAAAAGCAGAGCCGCTGTTTTGGCCGCACAGGGCTTACTTCAGGCTTTTGGGGTTGAGCGGCCGGAGGTCCTTGGGGAGGAAAAGGCCGTTCTTGCGAACCAGCTCGTCATCGAACCAGACCTCGCCTCCACCCCATTCGGGACGCTGGATCAGGACCATGTCCCAATGAACCGCCGAGCGGTTGCCGTTATCGCATTCCTCGTAGGCTTGCCCGGGCGTCAGGTGAAGTGACCCGGCAATCTTTTCATCGAACAAAATGTCGCACATCGGGCTCAGGATGTAGGGGTTGAACCCGAGGGAGAACTCCCCCGTGTAACGAGCGCCCGCGTCGGTGTCGAGAATTTCGTTGAGTCGTTTGGTGTCACTTGAAGTGGCCTTGACGATCTTCCCGTCCTTGAACTGGAGGCAAACGTTTTCGAACTTGCTGCCGGCGTAAATAGTGGGCGTGTTGAATCGAATCACGCCGTTGATTGAGTCCTTTACCGGGCAGGAGAAAACCTCGCCATCGGGAATGTTGCGGTCACCCTTGCACATTTTGGCCCCGATGCCCTTGATGCTGAAGGTCAAGTCGGTGCCGGGAGCTTTGAGGTGAACGCGGTCGGCGGAGCGCATGCGAGCCTCCAGCGGCTCCATGGCTCTGGCCATTTTGCGGTAATTCATCGTGCAGACGTCGAAGTAGAGCCGCTCGAAGGCTTCGGTGCTCATGCCGGCGCTTTGGGCCATGCTGGGAGTTGGCCACCGCAGGACACACCAACGGGTCTTGGTGACGCGGTAGTTGATCACGGGCCGGGTCAGCCTGGAATACAATCCCAGGAGCCCGCTCGGCACATCGGAGGTTTCGCTGGTGTTGAAGCTGCCGCGTACGGCGATGTAAGCCTGCATCTTCTTCATGCGGAACAGTTCAACGTCCCGGACCAGGGCGGCATGGGCCTCATCGGTCTCCCGCAGCATTTCACGGGAGATGCGGCCGTGGCGCAACTCCACCAGGGGAGTGGCGCCGGCGCGCCGGGCGGCGCGGATAAGCTCCACGGAAAAGGCGTCGGGCACATCGGTCAGGTCGAGCAGCACGCGGTCGCCCGGTTTAAGGGCGGTGGAGTAACCGACGAGTAAGGAGGCCAGCTTCCGGTAACGGGGATCGCTCATATTTCTTCCAGCACGCTATACTAAGAGGCGGTTTTGTCGAGTGGTTATCCACTGGGCCCGCGATCTATCACGACTTCCGACCTTGGAAGCGGAACGGTTTGTGAGGCGAGACTCATACCCATCCGCGCCTGGTCGAAGGACGCAAGCGCCACCCTGGCGCGGCTATGATCGACCGTCAAAGCGTGAAGAGCACCGCAACCATGGTTTGCCTGGCCATGGTTCGCCTCATGCTCGCTCGCGCCGCCCAGACTTAAACGCGTTTTTAAACCGGCTCTGAGACTCGACGCTGCCCATTTTCGCGGCTAAACTGCCCGCATGAGTTCAAGAGCCAACGCTCCGCTGCCCGATGCCCACGGTCATTTTGGTCCGTATGGTGGGCGCTATGTGCCGGAGACACTGATGCATCCGCTCCAGGAGTTGGAGCAGGAATATCAACGGTCCTGCGTCGATCCAGAATTTCAGCGTGAATTCCAGTATTATTTGAAGGATTTCTGCGGGCGCCCAACCCCGCTTTACCATGCTGAACGGCTGACCCGCGAGCTTGGGGGAGCCAAAATCTACCTGAAACGGGAAGATCTGCTGCACACTGGCGCCCATAAAATCAACAATTCCATCGGGCAGATTCTGCTCGCCCGCCGGATGGGCAAGACTCGGATCATTGCGGAAACCGGGGCGGGTCAGCATGGGGTGGCGACGGCGACGGTCGCCGCCATGTTTGGATTGGAGTGCGTGGTTTACATGGGGGCGGTGGACTGCGAAAGACAGGCCTTGAACGTGTTTCGCATGCAGATGCTCGGGGCGGAGGTGGTGCCGGTGAAAGTCGGCCAGCAAACCCTCAAGGAGGCGATTAACGAGGCCATGCGCGATTGGGTCACCAATATCCGCAGCACCCATTACATTCTGGGAACCGCGTATGGAGCGCATCCTTACCCGATGATGGTGCGGAACTTTCAGCGGGTGATAGGCGATGAAGCGCGCCGCCAGGTGCTGGAGAAGGAAGGCCGGCTGCCGGACTGTTTGGTGGCGTGCGTGGGCGGTGGCTCGAACGCGATCGGTTTGTTTTATCCTTTCCTTGAGGATCAGGGCGTGCGGATGGTGGGAGTGGAAGCCGGAGGCGAAGGGATTTCCGCCGGCAAGCACGCCGCCCGTTTTCAAGGCGGCTCATTGGGGGTGCTCCAGGGGACACGCTCGTATCTGCTCCAGGACGAGTTCGGGCAGGTGCAGCTGACGCATAGCGTGAGCGCCGGGTTGGATTATGCGGCGGTCGGCCCCGAGCACGCCTGGCTGCGGGATCAGGGCCGGGCTGAATACACC
>JBBQYD010000448.1:0-4794 GCA_038209025.1 Verrucomicrobiota bacterium
CATGCCATGAACAGACAGAGCCGTTCGATTCCCAGTCTCTCCCCAAAACTCAGGAGTTGCGCTACCCGTTCGGCGGGCGTATCACCGGCCACTCCTGCCAAATGACAATGCAAGTCCCAGATCATGCGAGATGTGTACACGGTTTGTGGCGCTAAAGTCAAAACTTCGGTTTTGACGGCCCTTCGAAAAACGCTTACTTCACCGGTCGAATGGAACGTGTGCAATTTGGCGTGGATGCAGCATGCGCCACCCCCGGCCTGCTCAAAGGCAACCTGGGGTTGGTTACGAATGACGCAGCGCGTACGGCGGGGGATGCGCGATTAACCACCCGGGCGGCGCTGCTTAAAGCCGGGGTCCGAATAACCCGGCTCTTTTCTCCAGAGCATGGGATGAAAGGGAATGAGGCTGATGGAGCCCGGGTGCCGGACGCCCATGATGCGCTGACCGGGCTGCCCGTGATAAGCCTTTATGGTGAAAAACTCCGGCCGCTGCAGGAAGACCTGGCGGGGCTGGATGCGGTGGTGTTTGATTTGCCGGATATCGGGTCCCGTTTTTACACCTACATCTGGACCCTGCACGAAATGCTGGAAGTTTGCGTTAACGCCCGGAAGCGATTGGTATTATTGGACCGGCCAAATCCCCTGGGCGGAGAACCTGGAGCGGCCGAAGGACCCATGCTGGACACGGCCCAATGCGGAAGTTTTCTGGGACGCGCGCGCATTCCTATCAGGCACTCGCTAACGGCGGGGGAAATGCTTCGGATGTGGCACGGCGAGCGGCTGACCGGCGGGGATATTGAGGTGGTGCCATGCCGCAACTGGACCCGGTCGATGCACTGGCCAGACCTGCGCCTGGATTTCGTGCCAACCTCACCGGCAATGACCTCCTATGTCTCCGCCCTGCTTTACCCCGGAACCTGTCTATTCGAGGCCACCAACCTGAGCGTGGGTCGTGGGACTCCCCACCCTTTCCAGGCCGTGGGCGCACCCTGGCTGGACGCCAGCACAACGGCCATGCAGTTTAATGCGTTGAACCTCCCGGGGGTCACTGCCGAGCGGTGTCATTTTTGTCCCACCCAAGGTCCTTGGACGAACCAAGATTGTCAGGCGGTGAAGTTGCGGGTCGTGAACCCCAGGGCCATACGTCCGGTAAGCGCCGGGCTCTTACTGCTGGCCTTGACCATGCGCGCTCATCCACACGAATTCAGCTGGGCGGACTATCCCACGGCCGCCAACCCCACCGGGCGTGGTCACTTCGAACTCCTGGTCGGCCAGCGAGGCCTGCGCGAAAAACTCGCGCGAACCCTTGAGATCCCGGAACTCGTTCCAGAATGGACGCGAACGACCGGTTGGTGGGAACGCGCAGCAGCGGTTCTCTTGTACCCGGATCAGGTGGACCTTGGGCGATAGACGCGTCCTTCAAGGCAACCCACTGGGAAACATGGACTTCCCTTCTTCATTCGTTTCCATCAGCCGCTCGGATATGGGGGATCTCACGACGACGTTGCAGGTTTGTACCTGATACACAAGGGCATGGCGCGATCACTGAGTCATGTTATATTGGTTCCATAGGTCAGCCGTGTCGGCGGTGGCAATGCGCTTGCCATCTGTGACGATCGTAGCTGAAAAGAGAAGATAAGCTGAGGCCAGGACCTTGGTCCAGGAACCAGAGCAATGAGAAAACCGATTCAAGACGAGTTCACGCATCTGTCAATCTCGCGGCAGAGAAAGTACCAATTACGCATGCAGCGAGACAGGCGCTGCACAGAATGCGGCGAACCCGCCGCCCAAGGCTCCCGCTGTCTGACACACCTGGTCAAGGCACGCGAAAGACAACGCAAGAAACGCGGGCTGAAGCGTCGCTACTATGGAACCTTAAGCTACAAGCTTGAGGCCATGAGCCAATAGCTTCGACTGGCGTCAGGCAACCTCGGTGCCTGCCTCTTCGACGGCAGCCCGGATGGTTTGTCTGAACTTGTCCATTCCTTCGCCAAACGCGGCTGATATCGTCAGGATGGGGACTTTTCGAACCCGCCTTTTGAACTTCTTCAGGTTCTCAGCCGCCGCTGGTTCGTCCATCTTGTTCGCCGCCACGAACCGCGGCTTTTCCACGAGCGCCGGATCATACAGTTCCAACTCGCGCAACACGTTGCGGTAATCGTCCCAAGGCTCCCGGCCATCGGTGCCTGCCATATCGAGTAATATGACCAGGATTTTGCAGCGTCGAATATGCCGAAGGAATTTATGACCTAGTCCCACGTTCCGGTGCGCTCCCGCTATTAAGCCCGGCACGTCGCAAATCGTCAGGCGGTGAAAATCCGCATACTCCAGTATCCCAATCTGCGGATGCAGGGTGGTGAATGGATAGGGAGCGATCTTGGGCCGGGCGTGCGATATGGCGGTCAGCAAAGTGGATTTGCCGGCATTCGGGTAACCCACCAACCCCACTTCCGCAAGGATGCGTAATTCGAAGAAGAACTCACCCTCATCCCCGGCTTCCCCGGGTTGCGCAAACCGCGGCGTCTGCCGGGTGGCAGTGGCAAAGTTTCGGTTGCCCAGACCTCCGCGCCCGCCTTTGCAGACGACAAACCGTTCTCCATGATGGGTCAAATCGGCGACCAACTCCCGCTCGGCTTGCCCGCCGGAACCGCCGTCCTCGGTTCCCTCATCCTCCGCCAAATTGAACTCGGCGGCGCTCCCGCCTGCCGCATTGCGGATCGTGGGACGCAGGCTGCTGCTGCTCCGCAACGCGGGACCCGCGTATGCCTCCCCCTCATCCTCTCCTTCCTCGGAGGAGGGAGTCCCCGGCAATCTCCATACGAGGGTGCCACAGGGAACTTTGATGATCAGGTCTTTCCCGGCGTGTCCATCCATTCCCTTGCCCAAGCCTCCCTGCCCGTCCTGGGCTATGAGCCGCGGCTGGAAATACTGGGCGATCAAGTTGTTCAGGTCGTGATCGGCCTCAAGAATAACGTCCCCGCCTCGCCCGCCATTGCCGCCGCTGGGACCGCCCTTCGGGCGGTATTTCTCCCGGGAAAACGCCACGGCCCCTTTGCCGCCGTGACCGGCGCGGGCGTAAATTTTTATCTCATCAATAAACATAACGGTGGCACTGCCTTGGGTTGCGGGTTGACCGGCAAACAACCGGCATCCGCATCTTTCTTCCGCATCATTCCCGCGCGAAACTCCAACGGGCTGACAAAAACAAAAAAGGCGAGGCCAAAGACCTCGCCGGGGTTTGGTGTAAAATCGCTTAGTTGGCGGCGACAGCCATTTCTGGCAAAACGTTGACTCGGTGGCTGTCCTTGTCAAAAGTGACATGCCCGTCCTTGAGCGCGAACAGGGTCCAATCGCGGCCCGTGCCGACATTTTGGCCGGCGATGAACTTGGTGCCGCGCTGCCGCACCAGGATGCTGCCCGCTGTGACAAACTGACCCCCGTAACGTTTCACGCCAAGACGCTTGCTTGTGCTGTCACGCCCGTTACGGACGCTGCCTTGACCTTTCTTATGTGCCATAAACTCTTAAATCTTACGCTTTGATTTCTTTGATTTTCACCACCGTCAATTCCTGACGGTGCCCGATAGTCTTATGATAACCCTTGCGGCGTTTCATTTTGAAAGTGAGCTTTTTCTCGCCGCGAATATGCTCAACCACATCCGCCACGACGGTGGCGCCCGCAACCGTGGGGCTGCCAACAGTCACGTTGCCTTCGTTGTTCACAAGCAGAACCCGGTCAAAGGTCACCGGCTGTCCCGCATCGACCGCCAGGCGCTCAATTTCCAGCGTGTCACCCGCGACCACGCGATATTGTTTGCTTCCAGTTTCTAATACAGCGTACATAAAGTTTTCCTGCCAAAGGGACGGTGATATGACCAAAATCCCAAACCAGAGTCAACGCTTCATTTCCAGAACAAGCGCGCCTGTGAAAAACCGTTCGGAGGTCGTCACCGAAATCGAAGGATTATTTTGTCACACTCCTGGCGAAAAGCAAGCCTGCAAGCTTGCTTTTCGCGTCATCCCATTTCCCGCCTTTTTCGAGCGCTTTTCAAGTTGACAGAAGGCCGGCCTTTTTGAATGCTGAAGACGCAGATTCGGGTTGGCGGATCGTTTTCTTCAGCGGGATGCCCCATCCCCACCTCCTTGGCGAACCGTAGCCCGAATCTCTTTTTCTTTTTCCCCGGTCACCGCCCCCAACGGTGTTTCACTTGCGTTTGCATTCGTGCGGTTTAGCCTTGGTGCGGTGGACCCGGATTTACCCAAGGTAACGGTTTTGATTGCGGCGCGGCCAGGCCAGACGGATGTCAAGGCGGTGACCGCCGCAAAAGCTTTGAATTACCCAGCCGGCAAACTGGAGATCATTTTGGCACGGGGCCGACAACCTTCCGCTCAACGAAATGCCGGGATGCGCGATGCCCAAGGGGAGCTTGTTTATTTTTTGGACGATGACTCCGTTCCCGGCCCCGGCAACCTCCTTCGCGCAGTCGGGCGCTTTCGCGATGCGCGAGTTCAGATGGTCGGCGGGCCAAACGTGTGCCCGACGGACGCCCCCCGGCTCGAGCGCATCTTTTCCCTGGTGCTGGGAAGCTGGCTGGCCTTCGGTCCGAGCCGGGCGCGTTACATCCCTGTGGGACTCCCCCGCCCTGCCAGCGAAAAGGAACTCATCCTGTGCAACCTGCTCGCCCGGCGAGCCGCCCTGCTCGAACTAGGCGGCTTCAACGAGGCGCTGTATCCCAACGAGGAGAACGCGCTCATGGACGAACTCCAGAAGCGCGGAGGTGAGCTGTGGTACGATC
>JBBQYD010000449.1:0-4791 GCA_038209025.1 Verrucomicrobiota bacterium
CGTTCACCGTCAACAGCAGCGGAACACTAATCATGTAAAAGTCGCCAAAAACTCCCAACGCCCATTATTTGATCACCCCTGGATTTCCTAGGAAACTGAGGGGTTTAGAGCGTGTTTTGGCCGCTATGGGATGGCTGTGAATTATTTTGGGTTTGTTTATGGACCGGGAACTTCTGCGACGGTGATTGGAGAGCGAGTGGTTGATTGCCAAGACTGGTCGGCCACGAAATATGTTAACTATGTCATGGGCAATCAGACCGCCATCTTTGGCGTCAACTTCGCGGACGCCCGGATCAAGGGCTATAACGAGATGAGCGGGACCAGGGCGAACGCAAAATATACTCGTTACGTCCGGGGCAACCCGGCTTTTGGCACCAATGACTTTGTGAACAACGGCGACGGCACCATCACCGATCTGGCGACGGCGCTGATGTGGTCGCAGGCCGACAGCCGCAGCGGCCTGAACTGGTCCAACGCGCTGGCCTGGGTGCAGGCGCGGAATGCGACGAACTATCTTGGCTTTAACGACTGGCGGATGCCCAACATCAAGGAGCTCGAGAGCATCGTGGATTACAGCCGTTCCCCGGCCACCACTGGCACGGCGGCGATCAACACAAACTATTTTACTTGCACCACCATCACGAACGAAGCCAGCCAGACCGATTATCCATATTATTGGTCGAGCACCATTCTCATTGACGGCGGGCCAACGCCATCCGGCAACTACATTTCTTTTGGCCGGGCGATCGGATACTGGAACGGCTCGTGGCTGGATGTTCACGGCGCGGGCTCTGCCAAATCCGATATTCTGGCCGGCAACCCCGCCAGCTATCCGACTGGCCGCGGCCCGCAAGGCGACGCCGTCCGCATCTACAACTTTGTGCGCCTCGTGCGAGGCGGTTTGACAAACTGAATTCCGGCGGACTAAAGACTAAAACACCATGAAAACCACACTATTCCTCTGCTCCTTGCTGGGCTTATCTGTCGTTGCCGCTGAACCGCCGCTGACCTATCCCGTCGTCGGCACCGGTCAGGCCAAGTGCTACGACAACCACAGCGAGATCGCTCCACCGAAGCTGGGGCAACCGTTCTACGGCCAGGACGGGCAGTTCCACATCCATCCGGCCAGCTACATCCTGAGCGCCGATGGCAAAACCGTGCGCGACAACCTCACCGGCCTGACCTGGCAGAGCCGCCCGGACATTGACGGCAATGGCGTGCTCAACCGGAGCGACAAGCTAACCCTGAGCCAGGCTCAGGCGATTCCCGCAAAACTCAATGCCGCGAAGTTCGGCGGCTACGACGACTGGCGGTTGCCGACCATCAAGGAACTTTACTCGCTCTTCGATGCCCGGGGCACCGACCCGAGCGGGCCGACCATGGACGCCAGCACTCAGGGACTCAGCCCTTTCCTCGACATGAAATTTTTCCAGTTCGTTTATGGCAACGTGACTGGCGAGCGCGTGATTGATTCGCAATACGTTTCCACCACCAGGTATGTGGGCAAAGGCGCGCGGGGGGTGGACAAGCTCTTCGGCGTGAACTTTGCCGACGGTCGCATCAAAGGTTACGACCTGTTCATGCCCGACGGCACCGGGAAGACCTTTTTCGTGATGTGCTTGCGAGGCAATCCGGCCTACGGTAAGAACGATTTTCACGACAACGGCGACGGCACTATCACCGACCGCGCCACCGGCTTAACCTGGTGCCAAACCGATAGCGGCCAAGGCATGAACTGGCAGAACGCGCTCGCCTGGGCGCAGCAGAAGAACGCGGAGAAGTTTCTCGGCCACGCCGACTGGCGGCTGCCAAGCGTCAAGGAATTGCAGAGCATGGTGGATTACACGCGCTCGCCGGAGACCACCCACTCGCCCGCCATCGCCCCACTTTTTCAATGCACGGCCATCACCAACGAAGGCGGGCAGACCGACTATCCGTTCTACTGGTCCGGAACCACGCACGTTGGCCTGCGCGGGGGTGATGCCGCGATGTATGTGGCGTTTGGCCGCGCGGCGGGTTGGATGACGCCCCGTGGGGCGCCCCCCGGCGCCCAAAGCACCGACTACCGTTGCGTTGACGTCCACGGAGCCGGAGCCCAGCGCAGCGACCCGAAAGCCGGAAATCCGGCAAATTTCCCCCACGGACGTGGCCCGCAAGGGGACGTGATTCGCATCAATAATTTTGTCCGCCTCGTTCGTGGCGGGTTGAACTGAAACTGATAAGAATTTGCTTTTGCGCGTCCGCGCGTACTCAGCGCTGCGCGGGTGAATGTCGAAAGGAGTGTGACAGTCACGTCTTTGCCGATGAGTTTTGCTATCGTCGTATTCATGGGTGAAGTAAGGGATTACCGGCTCACTTGGAGTAGTGTATCCGCCCCGCTGGCCTCAAACCAGCCTGGGATTGAACTTGGAGGGGATTTCTGGCCGGGAGTGTTTTGTGGGGGGATTCAGTCGTCCCGCCGGGGACTGGGGAAGGGGGTTTGGCGATGGCACCCAATGTTGAAGCATTGGGCTCGTTTCGCGCCGTCCCTCCGGGACGAGGGTGTCATGGTGAAGGCGATTGCTCCGCAACGATGGGTGCCAAAGAGCAAAATTGCATTTCGCCACCGGACTCAAGGTGCTGCCGGCAGCTTCACATCCAGGGAATGTCTGCGAGCTTGGGCTTCGCGCTCGAAGATGGGACTAACGGTGACCACGACGCTGGAGCCATCGGCTATGGCGGTGGCGCAATCGGGTGAACCGGAAGGTTCGCCCAGGCCGGGGTGGACAACCCGGGCGGATTTGAGCTTGGGCGGCTGGCCGTTGATGCGCGGGTAGGCGAAGGTCACCTTCACCTCCGGGATGTCGCTGCGCGGGATTTTTGCTGTTGAATACACCTCAACGAAAGCGGCCTGGCGGTCCCAAAAGGTGAGGTCTTTGCCTTCGAATCGCAAACTGCCGATGTAGCAGGTTGCTCCCGTGGCGTGCGTGGTAACGAAACAGCTGACCCAGGTATAATCCTGACCGTTGGTGCTCTCGGTGTCGCAGGCGCGCAGGCTCCAAGTGTAGGTGCCCTTGGTCCAGAGGAAGGGACGGCGGACACTCACGAAATCACCCTCGTAGCCGGCGGCTTCATAGTGCGAGTCTTCAGCGCCGCGGGCCTGGTGAACCGAGAGCTTGCCTTTGCCCCAGCGGGAAAAAATGCCGCCTTTGCCGAGGTGAATCCGCGTGTCGTTGGTCCGCGACTCCCAACCGTTACAGTTTGATTACAGGCCGCCGTAGAATTTCACGCCGCTCAACTCGCCCAGGCCGCACGGAGCGATGTAGAGGTTGACGTTGGTCGCCACGTCACGGTCGATGGTGACATCCAGGTCGAGGGACTCGAAATGCGGGGTGGGGTTCTCAAAGGTCCACCAGACATCCGCCAGGTGCCACGGTTGAGGGGGAAGCCGTTTGGGGGTCGAGGGGTCGTTGGTGGTCGCGGCAAACAAGGTGGCGAGGCTCGCGAGCGTCCACACCGTGGTTAGTAACAAAAGTCGTTTCATGAATTTCTTCTCTGAGCAACGGAGTTAGGTGGTCAATTCCTATCGGCGAAATGGATTGGTGGCACGGATGCCGCCGTAGTCCTGGCCATGATTGAAATCTTCCGTAATCAGATTCGCGGCACCTGAGGCCCGAGCCGCTGCCAGGATCAGGGCGTTCCACAGCGATAGCTGCCAGCGCGATTGTTCCTCCAGAGCCGAGAGGAGCAGGACGAGCGAGTTGTCAACCACAGGCCACTGGGAAAAGTCCCGGATAATTTGATCGGCATCGGCGCGGGCAACACCTTGTCTCTCGAGGTTAATATGCATCTCTTGGAGCACTTGAACACTCACTGCGGTGCCGCCTGGCGCAGCCCAGCCCTGCTCAACCAACTCCAAGGCCACCCGCCGTTTATCTGGCGCATCCCGATCGTAGGCGTAAAGAAGGATATTGGTGTCGAGGAACTTAGCGGCGTTCATGGATCTCCTCGCGGGGTAGGGGGCGACCTCCCAAATTCAGCCCTCGCCGCAATCGAGTCAGCGCTTCCTCGCGGACAGGAGCCTCGGCCTCCAACCGCATTGCCATCTCCAAACCAGACAGGAATAACTCCTTCAGCGTCGTCCGACGTTGAGCGGCTACAATTTTGGCCCGATGAAGCACCTCATCTGGAAGATCAATGGTTGTCTTCATATAGCCGTAATTACGGCAATATGGCCGTAAAGTCAAAAGAAACTACACCGCTATGCACTTCAGGCGCAAATCTGCGGCCGGGTCAGACCGGAGAAAAGTAGGCGAGTCATATCTCATCAGATGTCGAGTTTGGGTTGGGAGCCGGCATCAGGCTGGCGGCTCATCCATTTATGGAGGTTGCTCTTAGCACCTTTGGGCTTGCCCAAACTGAGCCGGTCGGCAATCTGCTTGATGGAGAGCGTTGTTTCCCGGCGCAACCGGGCTGCCAGTGCCAGCTTGAGCGGGTCGCTCTTAGCCCTGAGACGCTCTGAAGCCATTGCCTGCCCGCCACCAGGTTGGCATTGGGAGTCTCAATCACCAGGTGGTAATGGTTGCTCATCAAGCAGAAAGCATGCACCTGCCAGTCTGTCTTCTGACAGGTTTCGGCCAGCGTTTTGATGAAATCATGTCGGTCCACGTCATCAAAGAAAATGTCGTCCCGCTGATCACCGCGGCTCATCACGTGGTAAAGCGCTCCTGGCACTTCAATTCTGATCGGGCGTGGCATAAGCGCAGTCTGCGTCTAAAATCGGCTGAGTCAACACCGAAACGGAGCTTTCTA
>JBBQYD010000450.1:0-4766 GCA_038209025.1 Verrucomicrobiota bacterium
GGGGCCGTGCATTGTCGAGGCCATCGAAGCGCTGCGGTTGCCGGGCGTGGAAACGCAGGTCTATCCGTTGCTCGCTCCCGAGGTGGCCGACCCGGTGTCCCGCTGTCGCCGTGTGATTTTTGTTGATGCCGCCGTGGGCCCGGCCCAGGCGGTGCAACTGTTGCCGCTCGCGCCGGCCTCTTCCTCCCAGATCATGGCGCATGCGGCAAACCCCCAGACGATCCTCGCTCTCGCTCGTGATGTTTTTGGGCATTGCCCCGAGGCCAGTCTCCTGACGATCCCCATCGCTGATATGGCCATTGGGGACCGCTTGTCGCCCCTGGCTCAAGAGGGTCTCGCTGGCGCGGTCGAGTTGCTGAAATCGCATTGCCGCCCGGGCTGAACGGCACCGGTTCGTCAGCCGGGCGGACGGCTCAACCCGCTGCCCACCAGCGCATTCTTGATCCGGTCCGTCTCCATGCCTTCGACGCGCTCCACGATGGTGGCGAGGGACTCTTCGACAGAGAAAAGGCCGTTGGTCATATGAATGGTCGTGGTTCGGGACTCGATCTCCACATAGATGATGTGCCCGCTGTTCAGCAGGATTTCGCCGCCTTTATTGATGCGGTTGAGTTTTATGAGAGGCATAAGGTGGACGGCTGAGGGTTGTGGGCCTACCTGTCCGGGTCCGTGACCATAAACGCCGCTTCGTATTTGCCCAGAAACCTGAGCGTCACCAGCGCGCCGTCGTCCCTGCGCTCCACGTTCACATCCACGACCTCCGCCTGGTCCAGGCTGATACCTTTCAACGGGGTCGTCAGGATCGGCTCCGCGTCTTTGCCGTAAACCAACAGGTCTAAACCCTTCTCCGCGCCCTTGCGCACCGCCAGTGCGCAGCATGCCACGTCGGTTTCCGTGGTGCCCGCCTTGAGGTGGATCATGCGCAGCTTGCCGGCGCTGACCGGTGTTTCCCGGGAGACGGGCACCAGTTTGCGCAGCCAAAGCTGGCCCACCGCTCCCGGTGTCTGGCCGGCTCCTGTGAAGTTTTGGATGCCCAGCTTGGATTCCGGCAACAGCATGCCCGCATAGTCGCCATCGCGAATCACTACCGGGCGCTTCACATCCGGGTCAGTGGGTATGGGCGTGCCGAGCAGGTCGTCGAGGTTCACGCTCGCCACAAAAGCAACCTTGAGCGCTTCTTCTCGCGGCAGCTTTTCCTGGGCGGCGGCGCACAGCAGAGAGGCGGATACGCAGGTGACGGTAAAGAGCTTTAACATAAGTTGTTTCCTAAGTGGACTTTTTCCGGTTTCCTTTTTTCTTTTTTGGGGTGTCAGTCCCGGTGCTGAGTTGGGGTTTGCCTTCTGGCTGCCGGGCCAAAATCGCCCGCAATCGCGCAACCGCCTCCGGTTGTGCCGTGGCTAAATTGCGGGTTTCCAGCGGGTCTTGTTGGTAATCGTACAATTCCAGAATCGCGGTCTCGGGTGCGGCGCCCGGCTTCTTCCACTCCACCAGCCGATAACGCTCCGTCCGAACCGCGCGGCCCAGAATCTCGCCCATGCCCCGTGGGGAACGGGGATAAACGTGAAACACGGCTTCCTTGGTCTTGCCTTTGGCGGGGTCCTTCAGCACTGGGGCAAAACTCATTCCATCCAGGCCGGCCGGCTTGTCCAGGCCCGCCAATTCACACAACGTGGGATAAATATCCACCGTCTCAACCAGCGCTTTCGCCACGCCGCCTGGCTTGGCCAGCCCCGGGGCGCACACCAGCAGCGGAATTCGCGCGGCTTCCTCGTAATTGGTGTGCTTGCACCACATGCCGTGGTCCCCAAGGTGCCAGCCGTGATCGCCCCACAACACGATGATCGTATTCTTTTCCAGGCCCAGCCGCTTCAATTCGTCCAGCACCCGGCCGAGCTGCGCATCCATGTAACTCACCGCCGCGTGGTACCCATGGATCAACTCCTTCTGCTGCTCCGCCGTGAGCGGTCCCAGCTTGGGGATGTCGGTGTATTGTCGCAATTCGCCCCAGGTGGTTGGCGCGAATTCGGGCGCACCTTCCGGGGGGCTCTGGATTGGGTGCGGCTGGAACGCGGACCTTGCGTAAAGGTCCCAGTATTTTTTCGGCGCCACAAAGGGGAGGTGCGGTTTATGAAAACCAACCGCCATGAAGAACGGCTCCCCGGGACTTCCCTTGACGGCCTGCAATCGGCGGATGGCTTCGTCAGCGATCTTGCCATCGCTGTAGGTGGAGTCCGGCACGTCCGCGCACTCCACTGCGGCGCCTTTCGGTGGGGTGGCGGTGGCGTCCGCTCCCGGCGGGGTGGCGGCTGGGCGGTTGGTCTCCAGGGCATACTGCTGACTGCCCCGCGGTGTCCAATGCGGCACGCTCCAGGACGCCGCATCCTCCTGGTTGCCATGGCCAACATGCAAAATCTTGCCCATGGCTTCCGTTCGCCAGCCATGTTGCTTGAAGTATTGCGCCAGGGTAATGGCATCTGGAGCCGCCTTCCGGAAAAAGGTGCCGAGGTCGTAGATGCCGAGCGTCGTGGGCCTGCGCCCGGTCATCATTGAGTTCCGCGAGGGCGCACACACCGCCTGGTTCGCGTAGGCTGATTCGAACCGCACCGACCGCTCCGCCAGCCGGTCGATGTTCGGAGATTTCACGATTTTAGCTCCGTAACAGCCCAGGACCGGCTTCAAATCGTCCACACAGACGAATAGCACATTGGGCTTGCCTGAGCTTTGCGCGCGGGCGGGCACCCCGGGGAAAATGCACGCCGCCATCAGGGCCAGAATCAAAAAGCGATCAGTTCTCATGGTGCGCCCTCAAATGACCAGAAAGCTGCCGCAAAGCAAGTACGAACGGCAGCCTGGCGCAGGCACAAACCAAAAAGCGAGAGGCATGACCCGCTGGCTTTCCCTGGCTTACGGCTGGCCGCCGTAGCTCACGTAGTCGTCCAGATCCAGCAGGTCGAACCAGCCGGCGATGTCCTCGCGCCGGGGCGCGATCCTGACATGCTCGCTGTGGAGGAACTCGCGTGATTCAGTGTCCATGGGCGTCCGCTGTTCCTGCCAATCCGACCACATCTTCACTTCGGCATCCGAGCGCTGGTATTTGGCGTCGGCCTTGATCCATTCCAGCAGCTCGCCGTCCCCTTTGCCTGCGGTCACCTGGGCTTTCAACGCCTCCGGGTCCACGCCGGCGAACGTGAAGAACTGCTGGTCCGTCGGGCAGCCGTAGTTGTATTCGCCGTTCTTGCCGGCCAGCACAGCCCGGCATTTGTCCAGAATGCGCGGCAGGATGACATAGCCACCCAGGCGGACACGCGGACTGCGGGGTGGACGTTGCGTCAGGTCAGTTACGTTTTTCTTAGGCATAGACTTAGGCATAGAATTCCATGGTTGTTCATTCGGGCACCCGCGGAACCGATATCCGGCGAAGTGCCATCGATAGGTTAAGTTGCCGCCAACCCGCCGGAATGCAAGAGGCACATCAGCGTGCCCGCCGCCGGCCCCCTTGTGCTCATCGGAGTTGTCAGCGCCTGAGTTTCCTCGCTAGACTCCCTCATGCATCTGTTGTCACAATTACACCACCCCCTCCAGCCGCGGCCAGCTCGCCGGCGGCCTGCCGGTGCATATCAGCCATATCACCCAGCTTCCCGACGGCCGCATCACCCTGCGCGTCGGAGTGGAATATGAGTAGCCGCTTATTGCTGTGGCTGGCCTCAGCACCTCGCGTCTTCAGCCGCTGGGCGGGTGCCCCGCTGGTCCTGTTGATAACCGGCTGCCTGGACGCGCCAGCCCGCCAGCCCGATCCGCCGGGGCAGGCCCTGGGCCTGCCCCCGGTTCATCAGGCTTATCTCTTTGCGCACATGACCAAGGCCGATTACGGACGACTCTATTACTCCGTCAGCCTGGATGGGTTGCATTGGCGCGCATTGAATGAGGGGAAGCGCGTGTCCGAGGATTACCGTGGGCATTCGGACATTTGCCGCGGGCCTGACGGCCGTTTCTACCTGGTCGGAAATCAGAGCGACCCCGCCCCGGACATCAACTTCTGGGTGTCCGAGGATTTGGTGCGATGGACGCGATATGGCAGCTACGTGCCCGATCTGCAGTCCACCCCCAATTATTCGAATGCGCTGCCGCGGATTGGCGCGCCGAAGATCTATTACGATGGTCCCAGCAGACAGTATTTGCTGACCTGGCACACGCCGCACCAGCACGGCACGCCTGAAGATGCCGAGCGTTATTGGGCGAGCCAGCGCACGCTGTATGTGACCTCGCCGGACCTGAAGACGTTTTCCGCGCCGCCCCGGCGGTTGTTCAAGTTCGAGATGGCAACCATTGACGTGATTATTCGAAAAGAGGGAGATCGGTACTACGCTATACTCAAAGATGAACGGTATCCGACACTGGAATGGGTGACCGGCAAAACCATTCGGATCGCGTCCGCCCCGGCGTTGCTGGGACCGTACGGCGAGCCTTCGGCGCCCCTCAGCCCGAATTTCCGCGAAGCCCCCGCCGCGATCCCTTCCCCGGACGGACGGGCCTGGTACATGTATTACGAGCAGTATCCCGGGGTGGCGTATGGGTTATCGGCCGCTGCCAGCCTTCGCGGGCCCTGGTTCCAGGTTTCGGGCAACACAAAATTCGCTGATTGGGATAAATACGAAGTGACCCCGGCCGCGCGGCATGGGTGCATGCTGCCCATCAGCCGGGAGGAATGCGATCGGTTGATGGCGGCGTTCCCGCCCTTGGCCGCGCAGCCGCAATAACGCCTGAGC
>JBBQYD010000451.1:0-4741 GCA_038209025.1 Verrucomicrobiota bacterium
GTGGCGCTGGTGTTTAACGGCGGCTCGCCGAGCGCGGAACGGGCCAAGCTTTACATCAATGGCCGGCTTGACACCACGGCGACGGAATCCAGTTCATTCATCACCAACTATCCCTCCGCCATCAGGATCGGCAACACGCACCCGGCGGCGGCGAATTGGTTCGACGGTTGGATGGATGATGTGCGGCTTTACCGACGGGCGCTGACTGAGGGAGAAATCGCCTCTCTCGCCGTCACCAACTTTGCCCCGGCGGTTATGCTGGGACAACCTCCCTCGCCCAGAAGCGGCCTGCCCGTTGCACTGCTGGCCACCGTGACGGATGATGGACGCGGTGGGGCGCTGACCAGTTTCTGGAGCACCGCCACCGCTCCGGACCTGGTGCAATGGAGCAACACCAACCCAACGGGAGCATCCGCGGTGTTTCCACGGGCGGGCCAGTACCTGCTTCGGGTAACCGCAAGCGACGGCTCCGCCGAGGTTGCCCAGGACCTGCTGCTGACCGTGTCGCCAAACACCAATGTGTTCGCGGACTGGATAAGGCTCGCGCTCCCGGGATCAACCAATGCGGGGGATCTCGGTTTTACGGGGGACTTTGATCATGATGGCATGGGCAACCTGCTGGAATTCGCCCTCGGGCTGAATCCGTCCGTGGTGGATGCCCGGCCATTTGGGCCGGTTGCCGGACTGCCAATCGGCGGGATCTTCAACCTCGAAAGCACCAATTACCTCGGGTTGCTGGTTCAATATCAGCGGGAACGTTTGGGGTTGAACATGAGCGCGGAAGTCAGTTTGGACCTGGTGGACTGGACGCCGGCCATTGCGGCAACCCCACCGCCTGGGGAACCCGGCAGCGCCTTCAGTTTCTTCCTCTTTCGGGACACCGTTGCGGCCGGTGCGCCAGGCCCCCGTTTTCTCCGGCTTAAAGTGACCGCCTCATCGTCTCCGTAGCATTCGAGGCCAGGCAAATCCGACTTCACTTTCGGAACAACATTTCCCGGGAAGGCTCCCGGCCATGCCCGGTCAATTCCAAGCGGTCCTCATACAAACGGGCGACGGCAAACGCGTTCTGGTCCGCAGTCTCCACCATGCCTTTCATCGTCAGGAATGGCACGCCTGCATACTCTCCATAAAGGCCGGCATGGTTATGCCCGTTTATCCACGCCACCACATTCGGATTGCGCTCAACCACCCGCAAAACCTCCGCGTCATTCCAGACATTATGTTCGTTGCCGGGGAAAACCGGGTGATGGGCAAAAACGATAACTCTCCGGCCGGTGCGGTCGGCCTTGCGGCAGACCTTTTCAAACCACCGCAACTGTTCGTCACCTGGCCGCCCGTTCCAGGTCTGGGCGTTTTTGGCAGAAGCCGCCTGCATCCGGGCCAGTTCAGCCACAGCTTGTTTCTGTTCTTTGGCACCGTCGGGATGGGAATACGTGCTCACCTCGTTGGTATCCAACACCACCAGGCACCACTTCCCGAGGTTCCATAAATAGTAGCGCCGACGCAGACCAAGCAACCGGGGCACCCGGGCCTTAACGTCATCGGCAACCGCGTAATCGTGATTGCCCAGCACCTGATAAAACGAATGCGCGGAACGTTTAAGCGCCGCCAGTGCCGGGGCAAAGTTATCCGCCTCACGATCAATCAAATCGCCGAGGTTAACCACCCCTGCGAGGGGCAACCGGTTGAACTCCTCCACGGCTTCCCCCAGTTTCTTCAAGGAATTGCGGTAATAACGGGTGCCCTTTTCCTTCTGGTCGGCATATTGGGCGTCGGCGATCAACCCCACCGCCGGGAGGGCGTCAACGCGCTTGCGGCCCACCGCCGGAAAGGCGATGGCCAAGGCGGCGGAAGACACCAGGAATTGCCTTCGTGACATCATGGCCCCAGCCTACCAACAAGCAGGCGGCGATGGCACCTGGAATCGAGGGTGCCCTGGGCTATAATAGGTTTCGTTTTTCGACATGACGCTTCCTTGAAAATAGAGTAAATACGGGAGCCCGGCGACGGGTACCGATGCGATACCAACCTATTGATTCGAAGTTGTTCGTGCAAAACCGCGAGCGTTTGCGCGGACTGATTGAACCCAATTCCCTGGTAATACTGAACGCGAATGATGTGCCGGCAACCAATGCCGACGGCACGTTGCGCCTGCGCCAGAATACCGATCTGTATTACCTGTCGGGGGTGGACCAGGAGGAAAGCATCCTGCTGCTTTACCCGGATGCGCATGAAGAGAACATGCGCGAGATTCTGTTTCTCCGGGAAACCAGCGAGCACATCGCGGTTTGGGAAGGGCACAAGCTGACGAAGGAGGAAGCCCGCAAGCTGAGCGGGGTCAAGCGCGTGGAATGGCTGCAGAGCTTTCGCCCGCTGTTTCACCGGCTAATCTGCGAATGCGAGCGGGTGTACCTCAACAGCAACGAACACAAGCGCGCGATTACGGAAGTGGAAACCCGGGATGCCCGCTTCGTGACCGCTACCCAGGCCCGCTACCCCCTGCACGAATACCGGCGTCTGGCCCGGATCATGCACGAACTGCGGGCCGTAAAGATGCCGCAGGAAGTGGCCGCCATCCAACAGGCTTGCGCCATCACCAAGGCAGGTTTTGAACGGGTCTGCAAGGTTGTGAAACCAGGGGTGAACGAATTGGAGATTGAAGCCAGGTTCGCCTACGAGTTCATCCGGCGCGGGGGAGATTTTGCCTACAACCCAATCATTGCCGGCGGCCGCAACTCTTGTGTGCTGCACTACAATGACAACGACCAGGTGTGCCGCAAGGGCGAGGTGCTGCTCCTGGACGTGGCGGCCAGCTATGCGAACTACAACTCAGACCTCACGCGCACGCTCCCGGTCAGCGGGCGGTTCACGCGGCGGCAGCGCCAGGTTTATACCGCGGTTCTGCGCGTGATGCGTGGCGCCATCAAAGCGGCCACCCCCGGCAAGCTCCCGCGGGACTGGCAAAAGGAATCGGAATTGTTGATGCAGGAGGAATTGCTAGAGCTGGGTCTGATCACCCCCACCCAGGTCCGCAATCAGGATCCCGAGAGGCCGGCGCTGAAGCGCTACTTCATGCACGGCATCGGCCATCCGCTGGGCCTGGATGTCCATGATGTGACCCACACCACCCGGCCAATCCAGCCGGGTTGGGTGCTCACCGTGGAACCGGGCATTTATATCCCAGAGGAAAAACTCGGCATCCGGTTGGAAAACAATATTGTCGTGGGCGAGACCGGAAACCTCGATTTGATGGCCGATATTCCGGTTGAACCGGACGAGGTTGAGGCGCTGATGTCGAAGAAATAAAAAAATCCCGCGCTCATCTGGTTGATGGGCGCGAGATTGGAAACTCAACCGAAATCTTTACCGCACGCGCTGGCCAAGAACCACGCCTTTGAGGCCGGCAAGCTGTCCCGCCGCGAAGGAGAACTTCACGGTGCTGCCCTTGCCTTGGTTGATACCCTTGAGCGTCACCGAGCCTTCATCCTTCTTTTCAGAGTATTTGCCGGAAAGCGTGGCCGGGAGCACCACCGGAGCAACGACGAAACTGCCGGTGCCCGTCAACTTCTTGAGTGGGAGAATGCTCATGTGGGCGCTCCAGGCTCCGGTGGGGTAGTTGTCGGTGCCCTGATCAGGCCGCGCCATGGTAAAATTCGCCATGCGCAGGCTGGCCGATCCCAGTTTCTTGAGATTCGCCTTGCCGCGGGCGGTGCCGACCGCCGACGGCCCGCTAATATTCAGCGCGTAGTTCATCGTCACGCTGAAAGTCGTGTCCACCCCGGCGATCATATCTTGGCCCTTGATCGTAACCGACAGCGTCAGACGCGTGGGTTTGCCGCTGCCACCTGAGACGGAGCCTTTGGCGCGGTACTCGGCGGCGCCATAATATTCACCGATGCGCAGCCAGGTCATCCCCTCGCCGGAGACGCGCCCGCGTGCGTCATGGGTCAGGGCCACCCCGTACTCAATGGGGAGGTCGGCGCCGCCCGCGCCGGTAAAGACATGGGTAAACGGCCACTCGCCCGCCAAATAATAGACCGGCGGATCAGCCACAGGAACAGTGATTTCGCCCGAGGGGGCCTGGGCGGTGCAAAGCTGAACAGATAGTAAGGAAACTCCCAGGAGCGCCAGGATTCGTTTCGTTCCAGTAATCATAGTAATTCAAGGCCGTTAAGCTGCCCTGAAAATGCTGATACGCAGGCGTCGAGTCAAGATTGCAATTGCGTCTTGGTCTCCCCACCTCCAACCGCCTTCACGCAATTCCACCGGTGAAATACCGCAACCTGGCGTCCACGACTCCGCCAACGCCTCAGGCCAGGCGCTCGCGAAAGCTTCGGCACGCCACCGCCACGTCCCCCTGGTTGAGGATGGCGGACACCACACAGATACGCGTCGCCCCCGCACGAAGCACCTCATCGAGGTTGTCCAGGGTAATGCCGCCAATCGCAAACCAGGGAACCTTTACGTTCGCCGCCGCCCACCTGACGTAATCCAGGGTGACGGGCCGAGCCTCGGGTTTGGTCGCGGTGGGGTAAACGGGGCCGATCGCGATGTAATCCGGCCCCGCCGCCAGGGCCCGCCCGGCGTCCGCGGGGCCATGGGTGCTTAATCCAATCTCGGGCGTCGGTCCCGGGCGAAGCCCTGAAACGTGGCGAAAACCGGCGTCAAAGAAGTCTTCCTGCCCCAGGTGGCAGACCTCCGCGCCGCACGCCCGGGCAACTTCAAAGTGGTCGTTGATTAC
>JBBQYD010000452.1:0-4719 GCA_038209025.1 Verrucomicrobiota bacterium
AGCGCGGAGACCCTGGGGGCGCTGGTGCGGAACGCGACGGCTTTTGGAGTGCAAGCCTTGATTGTGGGTGAGACCTCCACCAGTCCTTACTTGCGCCGTGCGGTGCGCAGTTCAATGGGGACAATCTTCAAGCTGCCCGTGATCGAAAGCGCCTCACTTGGCGTTTCGCTGAGCGCTCTTCGACAGCACGGGTTCACCTGCATCGGCGCGCACCCGCATGTGGCAGGGCGCACTCTGCCAATGGCTGATTTCCGACCCGATTGCTGCCTGGTTTTCGGCAGCGAAGGCTACGGCATTTCTCCCTGCATCCTTGAGCGTTGTCAGGACTCGGTTGCCATTCCCATGTTCGCGGGCGTAGATTCCCTGAACGTGGGCAGCGCTGCCGCGGTCTTTTTCTACGAGGCCAGCCGGCAGCGAGGAAGAATGGAAAAACTCCACGCCCCTGATTAGAATAATACGATTCAATATGAAGATCATCCCAGTTCTAATGGCAGTATGCCTGACCCTGGCTTCGACCCAGGGCCAAACCACCAAGACCCAGAACCCGGACACCCTGATGGTCATGTCCTATAATTTGCGCTATGCCAGCCAGACGCCGCCAAATTCCTGGCCTGAGCGCCGCCCGATCATGGCCAGGATGCTCAAGGCCCAGGCGCCCGATCTCATCGGGACCCAGGAAGGCGTGGCCCTGCAGCTCCGTGATCTGGCATCCGACCTGCCGGAGTATGCCTGGATCGGCGTGGGCCGCGACGGCGACACCAAAGGGGAGTTCATGGCGATTTTTTATCGTAAAGCCCGGCTCCAGCCGCTTTCCACCAACCACTTCTGGTTATCGGACACACCGGAAGTTCCCGCGTCCACCTCTTGGGGCAACACCATCCGGCGGATGGTGACCTATGTGAAGTTCAAGGATCTGCGCACCCAAAAAGAGTTTTTCCACTGGAACACTCATTTTGACCACCAGGTGCAGGTGGCTCGCGAGAAAAGCGCTGAACTGCTCAAGCAGCGCGTCTCCGCGTTGAAGACCGACCTGCCCGTGATCGTCACGGGTGACTTCAACGCGCTCGCTGCCAACAAAGCCTACAACATTCTAACCGGCGACGGTTTTTTTGCGGACACCTGGACGCTGGCCAGGCAACGTGTGGGCGAAGAGTATGCCACCTTCAACAACTTCAAGGAGCTGCAGAAAAACCAGAAACGCATTGATTGGATTCTGTCGCGCGGGGCGGTAGAAGTCAGCAAGACTGAAATTATTACCTATTCCGACAATGGGCAGTTCCCCAGCGACCACCTGCCGCTGGCAGTCTGGATCACTTTCAAATAGGCCAGACTTCTTTGGCCTGGCGTATCAGGAGAGGAAGACGGCCTCGTAGGCCGTCCGAATCTCCTTCCGGGCATTGGCGAGCGCCGTCCTGAAGTCATCCGGAGTTTCGAACCCACAGCGAATGGACACCCGCTTAAACGGGGCCGGGTCGCTGGGCAGCAGGATTTCGCCTTCGTAACTCCACCGTCTCAGGATGCCTTCCACGCGCCGGACCATGCGGTAATGGGTGATGAGTCTTGGGGCTTCAGGGAGTTTTCCTTCGGCCCGTCCCCGCTCCAGCGCGCCCAGGGTGCTGGCTTCATGCCAGCCGTGCTCAAGGCAGAGTGCTTGCGCCACAAACTCTGCGTCCATCAACCCGCCGACCCCGGTTTTGATCGCCAGGTCGTCCTGACCTGCCGGGGTTCGCTCTTTCTCAATTCGCATCCGCATGCGGTGCATGACCTGTTTCCAATCTTTCCCATAGGCCGCCAAAGGAGTGATTGGGTGGGCAAAGTTGGTCAACCGGGAGGCGAGAAGCTGGAACTGTCGCCCAACGCCCAACTCACCGGCCACTGGACGGGATCGGGTCAGGGACTGGATTTCCCACAACTGAGCACGGTTTCCATAATACTCCTCATAGGCGCGGAGCGTGTTGACCACCAAACCCTTTTCCCCGTCGGGACGCAAGCGCGCATCCGTCTGGAAGAGCATCCCTTGCTCAGTGCGGGCGGATAACAGGTCCATGACTTCGAGAGCGAGCCGGGACGTTTTTGCCATGTTACGGGCCTTGCTGTCAGCCACAAAAAGAATATCAAGGTCCGACCCGTAATCAATTTCAGCGCCGCCCAGCTTTCCCATGCCGACGATGACAAACGGCGGACGTTTCAGTTTGTGACGCGCCATGACGACTTCCGTCGAGTATTCCAGGCAGGCCTCGGCCAGGGCGGAGAGTTCGGTCAGATACTGTTCCGGGTCAGCCAAACCCAGGATATCGCGCAGCCCGATGCGCATCAGCTCCGCCTGGTGATAACGGCGCAGCCAGAGGTGCTGGTCCTGATCATCGAAGCCATGGCGGAGGTCACGCAGGGTTTCCTCGGAATTCTTGCGCTGGCGCAACCGACCGCTCGTGACCAGTTCGTCCACCAGGTCGGGCGTGCGGATTGCCAGTTCAGCCAGAAACTCAGACCGGTCAAACAGCAGCACCAGCATTTCGAAGATGGCCGGGTTGGAGTCCCAGAGTTCGAACAAGGTGGCCCGCGCTCCGTATGCGCCGATGAAACTGTCGAGCCGCGTCACCACCCGATCGGGATCCGACAGCGCCGAGGACTGGGGAACGAGTTCCGCCACGGTGGCGGAAGCCGGGCGTGATCCAGCTTTCTGCCCGGCCTGGCGACAGCGGGAAAACAGTTTCGGGATTAGCCGAAGCGCCAGTTCCCGCGTGCGTGATGACACGTGAACATAGCCGGGGCCTTCCACAAACTCTCGCAGCACGCGGTACGCCCGGTCCGGGTCCTGGAACGAATGTTGTATCAGGAGTTGTTTCCACGTGGATTCCGAGTCTTCAAATGTTTGGGGGAACGGCAACTCCTCCCGACCGCCTTGCGCATCCTGTTTCAAGAGTTTTTCGAAAATGCGTCGGACCTGGCCGGAATGCGCGGCGCGCGCTGTTTCAAACAGCTTTAAGGTGGGGAAACCCATGAGGCGCGCGAGGCGTTCCTGATCGGCGCGGTTGGCGGGAATGGTGTGTGTCTGCAGATTCTCGTCCATTTGCAGGCGGTGCTCGACATCCCGGAGGAAACAGTAAGCGGCGGTGAGCCGGCGTGCGTCTTCGCCCTGGAGCAGATCGTATTGGACCAGTTTTTCCAGGCAGGGCAGAGTCTGCGCGCCCTGCAAGAAGGGCTGCCTCCCGCCGTGAAGGAGTTGAAGAGACTGCGCCACGAATTCCACCTCGCGGATTCCACCGCGGCCCAACTTCACATTGCGATCCAATTCGCCAGCTTTGACCACCTCGTTTTCAATGCGGTCTTTCATGGCGGCCACCTCGTGCAAAACCCGCGGGTTGACGGAGCGGGCATAACGAAACGGCTGGACCATTTCGAGGAACTCCCCGCCCAGCGCCTCATCGCCCGCGACTGCGCGCGCTTTGATTAACATCATCCGTTCCCACGTCTGCCCCCATTGAGCGTAGTAGTTCTCGTAGCCGAAAAGCGAGCGGCTCAGCGGACCGCCGTCGCCTTCCGGGCGCAACCGCATGTCCACTCGATAAAGCTGCCCTTCCGGCGTCATGCGGGTGGTTTCCGCGATGAAGGCTTCCGCGAGCCGGTTGTAGAACTGGTGATTGGTCAATGCCGGACGTGGCGCCTTTGGCGTACGCGGCAGGTCGCGGAATACGCTGCCTTCGTCGCTATAGACGAAGAGCAGATCCACGTCCGAGCTGTAATTAAGCTCCTGGCCGCCCAGTTTGCCCATGCCCAGCACGCAACCGGGAGTGGCGTGCCATTTTCCGGCGGGATCCAAGTGGCAGGGCTGCCCGTATTTGTCCCGAAGTTGAGCGAAACACACCATCCAAACCAGATCCAGGCACACATCCGCCAGATCGGAAAGCTCGTGAATCAATTCCGGTGTCTGCCCCAGGCGCGCCAGGTCGCGGGCCGCGATGCGGAGCATTTCCCGCTGTTTCAGCTCGCGGACACGGCGAATGGCGCCCGGATAATCCTTCTGCACCAGCGCCTGTTCGAACCAGGCTGCCGCCAGCTTGCGCAGCTCGCCTTTGCGCCGCGGATAGGCCAGCGCTTCTGGCTCCGTCAGCCCCAGCAAATCCGGGTGGCTCACAATCCAGGTGCTCAACGCTTGCGAGCCGCCGAACAGCGCGCACAAAATCCGCGCCTGCTCCGCACCGATTGTCTCCAACAACCCCGGCGGCACAGTGGCGGCCAGCAGATCGTAAAAATGTCTGGCTCGTACCGGGTCAGCGGCTGTCTTCCAGGCTTGCGACCACGCTGGGGATTTCACGCTTGAACGGGCACCCTTTCCAAAGCCACCGGCACCGGCTCGCGCTTGCCGGGAGGTTTGAGCTCAGTCAGCAATCCACGCCAGAAGCCGACGCCGTAAAGGCAATGGGTCAACACGATGAGGGGCAGTGCCAGCAGGCCGTTAAGGCCGCCGCCTTGAAGCGCGAGGACGCCGGCCTGGAGCACCACGGCGGCTGTGTAAAACGCCAGCGGCAGAAGCCACCACCGGCCGAGCCACGGCACGAAGAACAGGGAGGCCAGGTACACACAGAACCCCGGCGGGATAAAATTGAGCGCGGAGCCGGGGGTGGGATGCAGCCGAAACTGCTCGGCCCGTCCCCGTCCGTAAGTCATCAGCATGCGCATGAAGGACGGCAGAGTAGCCCGCGGGCGCCGTTGGACCAT
>JBBQYD010000453.1:0-4696 GCA_038209025.1 Verrucomicrobiota bacterium
CCGCAGCCGCCCCCTCCTTCACCAGAGCGCCATGACTCGGTTGGGTTCTTAGCACATTGCGCCAGCGTAACTGGAGCCGCCGAGGAAGCACAAAGCCTCACCGGTGCGATATGCCCAAGCCACACTCTCGGAGTCAAAAAAAACCACTCAATCGGCCATCACTGCATTCGAAAACCACTCCGGCAGCACCCACACAAGCTCGATTGGTTTCCCAACACCGCCAAACTCCCGCTCGTTCCAAAGAGATGCCTCCTTCATGAATTGGCCCTGGACGCCGATCACCACGCGAAAGTTCCGCTTGCTCTCCGCGTGCGACCATGTGGCGGTGGTCATGGACAGCCGGTCCGGAGCGCCGGACGAATTGATGCAGGTCGAGGCGGTGACGGCGACGGGTCGGAGTCACGTCGTTCCGCGCGGTCCGGACTTCGAGCGTTGGGCAGGTCTGCTTATCGGTCGTCATCCGCACCTGGCGGCGTTTGTGCTAGCGGAATCCTCAGCCCTGTTCCACGTCGAGGTCGTGCGCTATTTCCATGTCTGCCATTTTCAGGAGGTCCGGCAGTGGATTCCCAAACGCACTTCGTAATCCCGCTGGCGGAGGTGACCCAGACCGATGAATCGCTCGTGGGAGCGAAGGCGGCGCGCCTGGGAACATTGGCCAAGGCCGGCCATCCCGTCGCGCCGGGCTTCTGCGTGACCGTTCGAGCGTACGATCTTTTCCTGGCCGAGTCGCGGCTGGCAGGCTTGATCCGGATGGAGCTTGATCGCAAGCGGTTCGAGGATATGCGTTGGGAGGAGATTTGGGACGCGGCCCTGCGAATCCGGTCCGGCTTCCTGGCGCACCCCGTTCCCCCCGGGGTCGCGGCGGCGGTTGGTGAGGCATTAGCATCGTATCCTTCTAACATCGCCTGGGCAGTGCGGTCTTCGGCGCCTGGGGAGGACTCGGCGCACCGCTCCTTTGCCGGGCTGCATGAGTCGTACGTGGAGGTGGTGGGATGCGGCGCGGTCGTTGATGCCGTGCGATTGGTCTGGGCCTCCTTGTGGTCTGATGCATCCATGCTGTATCGGCGCGAAGTCGGGCTTGATCCGGCGCGAAGCCGGATGGCAGTGCTGGTGCAGGCCATGCGCACGGAAGCGGTTTCGGGCGTGGCCTTCGGCTGCGATCCGCGGCAGCTTTCCAGTGAGATCGCGATTGTCGAAGCCGTGCCGGGGCTTTGCGCCGGACTCGTGGACGGACAGATTGATCCTGACCGGTGGCTACTACGACGCTCCGACGGGAAGATCGTCGAGTGGCGACCGGGCCAACGGGAGCAAGCCGTCACGCCATCGCCGCTGCTGGCCGAGCAGGATCTGGGTCATTTGCTGCGCGTGCTGAAGGCGGTGGAGTCGCTTTTCGCCTGGCCGCCGGATATCGAGTGGACCGGTTGCCGCGAGCGATTCACACTGCTTCAGGCCCGGCCCATTACGACGGTGGCGCCCGCTGGGGACGACAAACGGGGCTGGTATCTCACGCTGCGGCCAGGAATGGCGCGCCTGCGGCAACTGCGGACGCGCGTGGCGGAGGAGTTGATTCCCGCACTTGAGGCGGAAGGAACCCGCCTGGCCGGCGAGGATCTCGAAGCCCGCACCCCGGAGCAACTGGCAGAGGCGATCGAGGAGCGATTGGCCTCAGTCCGGCAGTGGACCAAGACGTACTGGGAGGAGTTCATCCCGTTTGCCCACGGCGTCCGCCGGTTGGCTCTCTACTACAACGATGCCGTGCGCCCCCGCGACCCGTATGAGTTCGTTGGCTTGTTGCAAGGCGAAGACCTCCTGGCGACACAGCGAAACGCTGCCCTGCGGGCGCTCGCAGACCGGCTGAGGCGGAATCCATTGCTATGCGACGCGATTGAGAAAGCCTGCGGTTCGACAGCGACGAATCCGGCGAATTGGGAGCAGCAGGCCCGAACGGCGGTCCGGCCGGTCGCGGAAGGCGAGACGTTTCTAGACGATTTCCGGCGAACCATGGAAACCGTTCTCGACCTGGCCTACGGCAACACCCGGCTGGCCGACCGGCCTGATCTGATTCTGCGAGCGGTCTTGGAACTGGCTCACGCCGTTGATCAGGACGTTCCTCACAGTGCGGAATCACGAACTGACAACGCCGCGGCGCTGCAGCAGCGGCTCTTCACGGCGGTCGGACATGAGCGGCACGAAGAAGCCTTGGAGACACTGGAGATTGGCCGGCTCAGTTGGCGGCTGCGCGACAACGATAATCTGCTGCTGGCGCGGGTCGAGTCGCAGTTGATTCGCGCGCTCAACGTCGCGGCTCGGCAGCTCAACGCTGCGGGCCGTCTGGCCGCCACCGACCCGATCACGGCGGCGGCGGCCGCGCCAATCATCGCGGCTTTGCGCGACCGGTCCGCGGGCGCTGTCGTTCTGCCAGAACCGACCACGACCGAGCGGGTCGCCCCAGCCGCGCGCCCGGGCGAGACACCGCGGCAGCTTGCTGGTCAGCCGGCCGCTCCCGGGCTGGTCACCGGCAAGGTCCGGCGGATCCGCAGCAGCGAAGATCTGGGACGATTCGCCGCGGGGGAGGTCCTGGTTTGCGACGCGATCCAGCCGATGATGACCCATCTGGTTCCGCTGGCCTGCGCTGTCGTGGAACGGCGCGGCGGGATGCTTATCCACGGGGCCATCATCGCCCGCGAGCTGAGAATACCCTGCGTCAACGGCATCGCCGGCGTTGTTGACCTGCTCCAGGATGGAGACCTGGTGACCGTGGATGGTTACTTGGGCATTGTGACTGTCGGCCCACCGGATTTTGACTTGGAACTCGAGGACAGAAAGTAGCGCCGACCGCCTTGGCCGGGTCAAACCATATATTTTTGATTAATGGTTGACTTATAAACAGTTTGCCTCAGGCTCAATACTGTCATGCTCAGAAAAATGCGCATGCAATTCCCGGGAGGTCGGCCACACCAAGAACGATCCGGACAAACTGGTGATCGCGTTACGGTTGCGGCGGGAGACCACTCTCTCCATCAAAGCAATTGCGGCTCTGGTGCATTTGGGCACCTACAACACCGCAAACGCCGGCTGCACCGGACAATGAAGGACGGGCTGCCCTTCTCAGTCGGTGCGCAGGACAATATCGAGATATGAAGGAAAACTGCAAAAACATATGGTTTGACTGCCGGGTATTCACCCTGGACAAGCCCGAATTTCGCGTTTATCGGCGCTTCGAGCGGCAAGTAATTCCGCTGGTCGCGCCGGATTAACCAGTACGATGCCTTACGTAGCCTGCAGCCGCCCATTGCCTCAGCGTAAACTGAGTGTTTTCCGTGTGTCCTTAAACTCCAGGACCACATTTGAACGTCCAATCTCGACCACCCGGGCGCCATCCAGCAGATCATTTTTGTGCAGGGTCTTGCCGTTAATGATGGCTGAAGTGTTTTTGGCGGAGAGGATGATTCCCTGAAGCCGCACTTCGGGAAACGCCGGCGCCGCTGGCTGCGGTTTTTCGACCACCGGGGCCAGGGGTTGCAGCGTTGCCATCGGTTCAACGGAGGGAGCCGGACTCAGGGATTCGGGGGTGTTGGCGGTATCCGGAGGGGCCGGCTGGTTCGGCTCGCCCGGGCTGCCAACGGCGGCAGTCACAGGATTCGTGGGGTCATTTGCGGGCAGTTCTGAAGCGGCGTCCTGAAGGGCTGGCCTGGCCCGCACCGTCTCGCCCTTGCCAGCGGGTCGAGTTCCCAGGCCGGAACGCCAGCATAAAGCAAGCAACAGCAAAATTGCGGCGGCGACCATTAGAGCCACCGGCTGGCGACGCCGTGGAGCCACCTTGGCTTCCGACTCGCCCGGCGCAAGCCCTGCGTCCGGCGCAGGTTCGATCAGGGTCGCCGCCTCTGGAGCCGCGGCCCATCCAGCAGGCGCAGCCAAAGCATCGTCGCCCTTGACCTCGGCCGTTTCCTGCGGTTCGTCGAGGCGACTCAGGTGGGGGTTGACCTCGGCCGTTTCTTGCGGTTCGTCGGGGCGGCTCAGGTCGGGGTTGCCGAACTCCTGCCGCCAAACAACGAGGTGCTCGAGCACGCCGACTTCGGCCAGGTAGCTTTCATCCAATCGCGCCGTTGACGGTGCGTCCGGGGCAGAGCTTTTTTCGTTTTCGAGGACGTTGGCGACGTGGACTGCCGTGAGCGCGCTGAAACTTTTGTTGCCGGTCCGGGAGGGAGAGTGATGCAAAGCCGCAACCTCGAGCAAATCAATGGGCATCCCCCATAGACCGAGCAGGTAAGCCCCAATTTCGCCATGGGTCGCGCCAAAAATCTCGGTCTCGATGTCGGACACCGGGATTTGTTGCTTTAGCGCCAGGGATCGCGCTCCGGCGTATTGCTCGTCGAAATTCGCCGCCAGCACCACCTTGCCTAAATCATGCATGAGTCCCCCGGTGAAAGCGATTTCAGCGAGCGGCTGATCATTGGTGTGCAACAGCACGATAGCCTTGGCGGTTTGAGCGACGGCCAGACTGTGGTGCCAGAGGTTTTCGACGGAAAACCTGCCGGGCTTGATTCTGTCATAGAAGCCCAGAAGCTTGATAGCCATCACCATCGATTTGATTGTTTCAAAGCCCAGAATGGCGACGGCTTCGGCAGGGTCGGTGATCGTTTGGGGCAGGCCAAAGTAAGCCGAGTTAACCACCTGCAGCAATTTGGTCATCATC
>JBBQYD010000454.1:0-4685 GCA_038209025.1 Verrucomicrobiota bacterium
GTTCACCGTCAACAACAGCGGAACACTAATCATGTAAAAGTCGCCAAAAACTCCCAACGCCCATTATTTGATCACCCCTGGATTTCCTAGGAAACTGAGGGGTTTAGAGCGTGTTTTGGCCGCTATGGGATGGCTGTGGAAAAAATCCACTTCGAAGAGCACCCTGGGAGCAACGACGGTGCCGCTGGACTGGATGTCGAGGCCCGCCCGTGGGGTGGCGGTGCCGATGCCCGCCAGTCCGTTGGTATTCACCTGCAGGGCGGCGAGAGGGGAACCGTCCGGGGCATCCAGATGATTCACCGCGCCGGGGGCGAACTTCGAGGCGGCCACTGAACTGTCGGCAAGCGCCGCACCGCTCAAGCTGGTCAAAGCGGCGCCACTGCCGCTGAAGCCGTCCGCCTTCACCGTGCCCGCCACGTGCAAGGCCGCCTGGGGATGGTTCGTCCCGATGCCGACGCCCCCGCTGGCGCGAATGAGGAACTGGTTGCTCGAAGTCGAGGCAAACTCCGCGTTGGTGGAATCGCCCCAGACGAACGTGCCGGGATGCAGCGCGCTGGCGCGCCGGCCGGCGGCCAGGCTGTAGCTCCCATTGACCACGCGATTGCTGAAGCCGCCCGGAATGGTGGCGTGGTAGCTGTACAACGAAATGAAGTTCTGCTGGCCGCCGCCGATGACCGACCACGCGGCGTTTGGCTCGATCTGGTTGTAAGCGCCGCCGCCGATGCTGGCCTGGTCGGACTGGTAGCCAATCTGGTTGCCGAAGCCGCCCAGAATCCCCGCTGCCAGGGCGCCGAAGTCGATGCTGTTGTCCGCGCCACCACCAATGAAAGAGTACCGCGCGCCGTAATTCAGGCCGGAGCTCAGGATTCGGTTGTGTTCGCCGCCCGCGATGGCGGCGGCGTAAGCGCTCGTCTCAATGGTGTTGTTGGTGCCGCCGGCGATGGTGGCGCTGGAGGCGTTGGTCTGAATCGTGTTGCCGAAACCGCCGCCAATCGTCGCCTGCAGCGCCTCCGGGCCAATCGCATTGCGCTCGCCCCCGGCGATGACGCTGCGCGAGGATAACGACCCGATGGAGTTCTCCGAACCCCCGGCGATGACGCCCGCGGAACCGCGGTTGGTATTGTAAGCACCGCCGCCAACGTAGCCGTTTCCCGCCAGGATCGCGTTGTTGAAACCGCCCGCCACCACCGTGTATTGGGCCGCCGCCTGATTGCCCCAGCCGCCGGCCACACTGGACGCGAAGCCGCTGGCGCGATTGGCAAAGCCGCCGCTCACCGTGTCGTATTCACTCCCGGTGCTATTGCGCGCGCCACCGCCGACGGTGCCGAAATGGTTCTCCACCTTGTTGGGCTGGATGACGCTGCCCCCGCCGCCGATGGTGGCGCCATAGACCGTATTGCTCGCCAAATTGGCGCTGTGACCCGCAAGGGTGTTCGGACTGGTGGCATTGGGCTCCAGGCGCAGGGCGCGCTGACCATTGACTTTGAGCTCAAGAGCCTGGTTGTCGGCGGTGCCAAGGAAGTTCGCGCCGGGCGTGGCGCCCGCGTTGCCGCCCAGGCGCCAGAAGGTGTTCGACAAGACGGCTGGGCTCAGATCGTTGGCGCCAATCGTACCGTCCATGATCCGGCTGGAATCCACCGCGCCGGGGGCGAGTCCCGCGGTGCCGACACTGCCGGCGGCCACAGCGTTAGCGGTGTTTGCCGCGACCGCGGTGGCGGCGGTTATTGCTGTCCCAGCTTTTGTGGCATAGATCGCATTCGGCGCCGGGCTGAGCGGTTGGCGCGGGCTGAGTGGAACGAAATCGCCGCCGCCATTAGTGCGCACCTCGATGCCGAGCCACCGGGCGTTGCCGTCGAAAGCAATGCCTCCGAAATCAAGCGACACGGTGAACAGTCCGTTGGTGACGCCGGTGACGGCGTTGGTCACTGAACCGCCCACGGCGGCGCCTCCGCTCAGCGCGTCGTACAGCGTAAATCGCAAGTCGTAAACGCCATTTGCGGCACTGCCGCCGTTGTTGAGACGGCCCTGGTAGGTGAAAGCCGCATCGAGCGGAGCCGCGTGAGCCGCAAGACCGGACAAGACCAAGGCGCAGACCAGGTGGAATCGGGAAGGGAATGGTTTCATAGTTTCGAGAGTGCGGGAGGTTGGTGGAAGGAAATTATGGTTTGGGCAGCCGGAAGAACTGGCTGCCGGTTGCGGGCGGGTTGGCGCATTTGAGTAAACGACCTTCGGCGGCGCGAGGCCGACGAGCGAGTGAGTGATAAGCCTGGGAGTCAGGCGGGCCACGATGTTCTTCATAAAGCGCGTCGTTGTTGGTTGGCGTGTTGCTCTCGGCCCTCGCCAAGTGAACCTGGCCAGGGCCGAGAGCAACGGGATGCCCCATCACTCTTAAAGGATCCGCAGGCGCGCTGCCCCAGAAGAACCTGGTCGCCCAGCAAACGCGGTGAATTCTGCGGCCTACTGTGATCCTAACTGTCCCATCTGCCAAGCAGGAATTTTGGCCGGGGGGGGGGACACCCTGGCCGCCTTGCTGGAGCACGTCGGGCCGGAAAGACCGCTCATTGCGGAGTCCAATTACTGCGTTAAATATCAGTTGACAGTTAAATACCTCAGTATCAGGATCGCTCTATGAACCTTCAGCCTCGAACGACGCACTTGAGCATTCGTTTCGTCACTTCGGGCCAAACAGACTGTTAGGCGAAGAATGAAACGAGGAGTTTTAGCTTTAGCGCTATGTCTGGTGGTTGTAGGAGCCGCCGTTGCGGTTCTTTGGCTGTGCGGTCCTTATGAGAAGGCGCCGAAGATAGCAGTCAGCAGCTCGAATGATGGTCCCATGGTTATCGTCACTTCATTCAGTGTGCATGCGGTAGCTGGCGTACTTGGTCTTTGCGCGTTTATCGGCGGATCATATCTTTTGTTTCATGCACTTAAGCAACCCTAAGACGAGAATGAAAACAAAGCCCAACTATTGCGCTGCACTCGACGCTGGAGACCAGCGCGAGTGAGCTTGCGTGTTGGAACGTATGAAACACCTCTTTCTTCTATTGGCCACGATGGCGGCTGCAACCGGCGCGTTTGGGCAGGAGCGCAGTCAGGACGATGAGACTTACTATAAGGGCTGGATTGGATGCAAAGCTCCGCCCATCCGATTCGACCGCAGCGACCGCACCAACTATGCGCTGGCCACCTACGAGGGTAAAAAGGTCCTCCTCTATAGCTTCGATGCGGGAAACTTCGCCAGAGAGCCGGATTTCCCTCGGCTTACTGATGAACTGCAGAGCTTGCAGCGGATTCGCACCAAGGCCACGGAGCCATTCTTCGTCATCGGCTACACCCGTGGGGTGCTTTGGAATCCAGTGCTGGGACTGAGGCATTTTCCCCAAAAACTGGATCAGGCGTCTCGATTTCCGATTGTGAACCTTAACAACAAACGCGATGAGAATGCCTTGGGCGAGCCATACGACTTGCTAGACTCACCAGGAGGAATTCTGATCGGCACGAACGGAATTATCTGTGGGGTCTACCTGCATCCTCCGACCGAACGGGATTTCCGGGCAATCGCATCAACTCCCGCTTGGGCGGGGCCGCCTCGCAAGCCACCTCAGAAGAGAAAATGACAGACAATTGTTCCAACCACAGCATGCAGCGGATGCGAGCCAGCCGTTCAAGTCAGGTGCAATGCGAGCGGCTGTGGCGGATGGCTCGCACCGCTGATGCTGATCGTTCGGGGAAATGAGAATGCGCTCTGCAATAATCATCGCCTTTCTGGTAGTGTCATCATTCGGATGCCATCACGCACCGATGGTTCGCGAGGATGCGCTTCGAGTCTGGCGTTCTCCGGATGCAACTTTGGAGCAGCGGTCCGAAGCTGCTACCAGCCTCATTCCCAAAGGCACAAAGCGGGAAGATATTTGTCGAGTGCTCGGCACAAATTGTGTGTTGTCACACTTTCACGGTCCGACACTCGACGCCTCGACTTCGCCTCCTCGTTCTGCACCGGATCATGATTACTGGCTTCTTCGCTGTCGGTTCCCAGGCGGCGGCGTGGATTTGAGGCTTGAGCCTGCAACTCCGGACGGGGGATTTGTATCTGCCGGACCGTTTCGCACGTTGATGAGTATTCCAATTACGAACGCACCATGAAGATTTTATTGCCGAACCAGATCGCTGCTCGTGCCGAGATAAATCCGGGACGAGAGAATAGGGATGATTCCCTTTGAAACTCATCAACGTTACCCAGTGGGTGAGATAGCGAAAGCCGTCAAGCCCCACCCGACCAAAGGCTAGCCACCAGGTCGGCAGCCGAACCGAAGGGCGATCTCCGAGAGGGGGTGTCCGAAGCCGAGGTAAGACGAGAATCCAGGCCGCGTCATTGAACTCCGAAATATGTATAATGGTGGACAGCAGGATAAGTCCGGGCAACCGGACCCAAAGCCGACGGCATGCAGTGACCGGAAGGCAGCAGTCCTGGCCGCGTCAAGGCGAGCGGACGGGACCCCACCGGGGTCTGAGAGCGGGGCATGGGGACAAATGGGTAATCCGGGAACTCGGGAGAGCCTCCCGTCTCCTTGGGAGCAAAAGCCGGAGCGAGGGTGACCGGCGTAACCAACACCCTGGCGTTAGCTGGCCGACGCGACCAGCAGACGAGCCGACCCCGGAATTGCTCACGTACGGGTCCGTGGGGG
>JBBQYD010000455.1:0-4683 GCA_038209025.1 Verrucomicrobiota bacterium
GGTAGAGCGCTTGTATCGGTTTCCAGGTGTCGTTGATTTTGAAAAAATCGCCGATGTTGGGGGTGGTCCACACGGATTGCCGATCGCCATACCAGGCGGTGGCCCAAGGCATGTCTGACATCATCAACTCATCCGGCCTAAGAAACCTGGCGGTTTTTTGGATGCTGGGCGGATAGTAGGGGGGGAAGGCAATATTATGATACGGTCGCGGAGGCAGGAAGAAGAGGAATAAAGGCAGGCACATGACCACGCCGAACACCCCGATCAGTATGTAACGCAACTCGGCTATCGGCAGATTCAGGTTATCCAGCAGCACCAGAAAGAAGCCGACGCCAAAGATCAGCACCAGGGGACCGAGCAATATCAGCAGGTTTTCCGGATTTACATCGGGTGAGTCCTGGAACTGCTGCGTGCGGATGACAGCCTGCGTGACCACTAACATCACCAGGCTGGCGATCATGAACAATCTAAACCGGTTGATGGCCGGGTTCCGGAAGACCATCAGCAGACCGACGAGGAAGAACCCGGCAACCCAGTTGCCGCCCAGGTGCGGTAACTCCTGGGTGGCGATAGTGCGGCCATTGGCAAGCAGCTTGGTCCAAAACGCCGGGAGGATGTCCTTGGCATCCAGGTCGGGATTGAAATTGCGCTGGAGTTGATACTCGGCATATTTGTAATTCTCAACCAGGGCGTAGGATGCGGTGCCAAAAGGCGCTCCGCTGGTGTTCACGTTGCGGGCAATCCAGGGGCTCACAATCCCGGCAAACACGACAAACGCCAGGAGGCCGCCCAGCCAGCGCCGTGGCCCGCCCCAAACCAGCAGGAAGATGAACACGGGCACCGCCAGAATCATGAAAGAATACCGGGTGAGCGAGCCCAACCCGAGGAACAAGCCGGCCAGGACGGCAAAAATCAGCAACCGCGCCGGCCGCCCTTTTGGTGCACGCGCCTCCTGCTCGACCTCCACCAGGCACCAGCACATGGCGAGAAACCACACCAGCAACAGCATGGTTGAAAGGCCGCTGACAGAAAAACGCCAGTACAGGTCCGTTCCCAGAAAAACAAAGGTGGAAATCCAGGCCACCGTTTCGTCAAACAGCCGCCGGCCCAGCAGAAACACCAGGAGCATGGCGACGACGAGCAGGGTCTGGTTGAACAGCGCGATGAGCCGGTCGGGTTGGTAGGCGTCAGTGGGTGGGGCTTCAACCTTCACCTCGAACTTGAAGGGCAGCACTTTCATGAGACCCGCCAACATCACCGGGTACACCGGCGGGTTCGACAGGTCTGGATGGCCGGTCCGCAAATGGGCCGGGTCACGAGCCAGGGCGGGATCATTGCCGGCCTGTTTGGCCTCGCGCTGCCGCAACAGGAAGACCGAAAACGGCCGCACGAAATCGGTGGTGTAGCCTTTGCCTTTCGCGATGTTGCGCGCCAGCTGCGCGTGGTCCATGGCTTCCAGCGACGACAGGTTCCGGTAACCGCGCCATTGGTAGGTCAGGACCAGCAGCAGAGCGATCAAGAGGAGCAGGCCGAACCGCAGGGGGCGGGCTAATTTGGCGGATTCCAGCGCGTGAATGATTTCTTGTGTTCTCATGGTGGTTTAAGCGTTTCCGAGTTCGTACTTGTGCAGCTTGCGGTGGAGGCTGCGCCGGCTCATCCCCAACTTCCTGGCCGCTTCCGTGCGGCTCCCATCGTTTTCTTTCAAAGCTCGAATAATGAGTTGCCGCTCGTTTTCCTGGATCGAAAGGCTGGGGCCCGGCACGGCTGGCTTGGCCGTTTCCGGCGGGCGCGCGGACGTCGGCGCCAGGCGCACGGAAGGGGGCAGGTCGCGGGCGGCAATTCTTTCACCCCGGCACAGCACCACCGCGTGTTCGATGGCGGTGCGCAATTCGCGCACATTTCCAGGCCAGGAATGACCGAGCAGGATTTCCAGGGCATCGGCGGTAAAGCCCGCGATTTTCTTGTCATTCTCCGCCGCGAACTCGCGCAGGAAGCTATGGGCCAGGAGCGCGATGTCTTCCGTTCGTTCCCGCAGCCCGGGCAGCCGGATTTCCACCACGCGCAACCGAAAGAACAGGTCCTCCCTGAAAGTGCCGGCCTTGACCATTTCATCCAAATTCTTGTTGGTGGCGGCAATGAGGCGCACATCCGCCGTGATCGTTTTGCCGGATCCCACCCGTTCAAAGGTTCGCTCCCCCAGAAAGCGCAGCAGCTTCACCTGCGTCGAAGCGTCAATTTCCCCAATTTCATCCAGAAAGAGGGTCCCACCCTGCGCCTGCTCAAAGCGGCCGATGCGCCGTTCGTAGGCCCCGGTAAAAGCGCCTTTCTCGTGGCCGAACAGTTCGCTCTCCAGGAGCATGGAGGAAAGCGCCGCGCAATGCACGGTGACCATGGGCTGCTGCGCGCGCGGGCTGAGGCGGTGAATGGCTTTGGCGATCATCTCCTTGCCCGTGCCGCTCTCGCCAAGCAACAGGATCGTAGCCCGGGCCGGCGCCACCTGCTGAACGATTTCCAGGACGTCCCGCATGACGGCCGATTCGCCGACAATGTTCTGCAGGCCAAACCGGGAATCGAGCTGCTGGTGCAGCGCCGTGTTCTCCACCTCCAGGCTGCGCTGTCGCACTGCCCGGGCGATGCGCATCTCGAGTTCATCGATCTGCAACCGGCCTTTGGCAATGTAATCATCGGCGCCGAGTTTCATCGCCTCCACCGCCAGTTCCTCGGAACCGTAGGCGGTCATCAAAATGCAAATGGGCGGGTGCGGCAGCGATTTGGCCCGGGCGATCAGCTTCATGCCGTCCTCGCTGGGCAGGCGGAAATCAGTCAACAGCACATCGAAGTTCTCCTGTTCGAGGAGTTCCATGGCTATTTTGGCATCATCGGCCAGGTAAACATCATAACGATCCTCCAACGCCGCGCGAAGTCCTTCACGCGTCGTTTTCTCATCATCCACAATGAGCAAGGTTGTCGTTGTCATGCCACCGTCGGTCTCATCCAGCAGATTAGCCGCAGGTTATGAGCGAAACAATAGTCAAATCTGTTGGCCGCGCTTTCCGGCGGGTTTCAGGTTTTTGTGCTTGCGCGGGGGCGGCATTCACCTAAAACACCTGCCCATGAACCGGTTTGGGATAAAGACCTGGGCGGTGGTGATCGCCGGGTGCATGAGCGCCTGCTCCACCGGTCCGCACGCAATGAAAACCCACTTTGACACCTATACATTGGATTACCAGACCTCGGCCGACCCGGCGCTGCAGGCGAGGCTTGAGCGGATCGACGCCGGGCTGCGCGCCAGATACGGCATGACGGAGGCGCAGTCAGCCGTGGGTTTGCTGGATCTGCGAACCTTGCGATTGGCCATGATCCACCCCGACCGCGAGGAATACGCCGCCAGTATTCCCAAGATTGGCATTCTGCTGGCCTATTTCGTTCGGCATCCGGAAGCCGCCACCAACCTGAACCCGCAAACCCGGCAGGAGCTGGGACTCATGGCGAAAGCTTCCAACAACG
Source organism: Verrucomicrobiota bacterium (assembly GCA_038209025.1). GTDB lineage: Bacteria > Verrucomicrobiota > Verrucomicrobiia > Limisphaerales > UBA8199 > JBBQYD01. Next base: position 3,508 of record JBBQYD010000455.1, read on the forward strand.
AAATGGCGACGAAGTTCTCACAGGAAATCGGCCTGAAGGAGGTGCAAGCCGTCCTCAATGACCAGGGTTTTTATGACGCCACCCACGGCGGTGGGATTTGGGTCGGAAAGCATTATGGCCAGGGGGGCGAGCGATACGGGTCACCGGTTGGGGACAACTCACATGGGGCAACGATCCGGCAATTGCTGCGTTATTTCCTGCTCTTGGAGCAGGGCAAACTGGTTTCCTCCGAGGCTTCACGAACGATGCGGGAAATCTTTGTCTCCCCCGGTATTCCCCACGACCAGATCAAGTTTGTCAAAGGGCTGGCCGGGCGCGACGTTCAGATCATCCGCAAATGGGGGTCGTGGGAGGATTGGCTGCACGATTCGGCGGTGGTCACCGGTCCCGGGCGGCATTACATCCTGGCCGCGCTCACGCATCATCCCCAGGGGGATGAATATCTCGCGGACCTTGCCCGGGCGGTGGATGATTTGGTGCGGCAGGAGTGACGGGCGTGAAGGATCCCCAACCTCGGGCCGGCTCCCGCGGAGGTGGCCGCCGCCGCCACCTTGGTCATTTCCCCGCCGCCGCGGATGGGTCACGGTACCGATAAAAGGCCGCGATGATGCTAAACAGGATCGCCACCACAAAGGTCAGTCCCGCGTACATCATAAACCGCCCGGTGCTCACCGACTCGCCGCCGCCGGGACCGCCCAACAACTTGGTCAGCGCCACCACCAACAGGTTGCCAAAGGCCACGGTGAGGAGCCACAGGCCCGTGATGATGCTCTTCATCTCCGGCGCGGCTTCGCGGAAAGCGAACTCGAGGCCGGTGGTGGAGACCAGCACCTCCGCAATGGTCAGAATGATGTAGGGCGCGGTCTGCCAAAGGATACTGAGCTGCTGGCCGGCCTCAATGCGCGACTGGAGCATGGCCACGACGACGTAGGATAGGGCGGCCAGAAACATGCCCACGGAGATGCGGCGCAGAGGGGTAGCCAACCGTCCCAGCAGCGGATACAGGCCCAACGTCATGATGGGGATCAGGATCATGACCGGGGCCGGGTTCGCGGAGAGCATTTCCTCAGGACCAATGGTCCAACTGCCGATTTTGAACGCTGTCATCTTCTCACCCTGCATCACCCAGGTGGAGAACGTCTGATCAAAGAGTGCCCAGAAGACCGGGATCAGCGC
>JBBQYD010000456.1:0-4682 GCA_038209025.1 Verrucomicrobiota bacterium
GGCTTGCCGGAGCCTGACCATTCCAGTGATCCAGGAGCTTCAGCCGGTGATTCACAAGTATGGACTGGTCCTGCAGCACTTTGACGATTTGCTGGAGGGTGTGGGCATGGACCTGGAGATCACCCGCTACGCCGATTACCATGAGCTGGAGTTGTATTGTTACCGGGTGGCCTCGGTGGTTGGATTGTTGAGCATCCCCATTTTCGGCTACACAAACCCAGCCTGCAGAGATTACGCGGTGAGCCTGGGAAAGGCCCTCCAACTTACCAATATCCTTCGGGATGTGGCCACTGACGCCCGGCGAGGGCGCATCTATTTGCCGGCTTCCGAGTTGCGCAGGTTCCAGGTAACGGCCGACGAGATTTTCTCCGGCACCTATTCGGCGCGTTACCAGGCGCTCGCAACGAGCGTGGCCCAGCGAGCGAGGCGATTCTATGCCTTGGCCCGTGCCACCTTGCCGGAGATAGACCGCCCCGCCATGCGAACGGCCGAGTTGATGGGGTCCGTTTATTGGCGTTTGCTCCGCAAACTAGAGCAGCGGGAATTCCACGTGTTTGGCGGCGAGACCGTCCGGTTGAGCAAGCCTCATAAACTGCTGCTCATTGCCCGTTCCTGGGCGAGGTCGGCCATCGGAGCCACGGCCTCGGACTATGGATTTCCTTGAGCGCGCGTGAGCAATTCCATAAACATTTCCGCCGCGCCCCCGCGCCGATTGATCGTAAATGCTGATGATTTCGGCAGGTCCTCCTCCATCAACCAGGCGGTCCTGCGAGCGCACCAGGAAGGAATCCTCACCACCGCCAGTCTGATGGTGAACGAGCCCGGCTTTGAAGAAGCGGTGGAGCTTGCGCGACGGAATCCGCGGCTGGGAGTCGGTTTGCATTTATCTTTGCTCTGCGGGCGCTCCGCGCTGGCACCCCATGAAGTTCCCGGATTGGCCAACGCGGCCGGGGAGTTCACCAGCAGTCCGGTGAGCGCTGGACTGCGCTATTTCTTTTGGCCGGGCTTGCGCGAGCAATTGCGCCGGGAAATTCACGCTCAGTTCAAGCGGTTCCAGGGCACGGGTCTCCATCTGGATCATGTGAATGGCCATTTGCATCTGCACCTGCACCCAACGGTTTTACAGATTCTGATTAATGACCGTGCGAAATTGAACCTTGACCGAGTGCGTCTGACCCGTGATCCACTCGGGCTCAATTTGCGCGTGGCTTCCGGCCGCCGCCTTTACCGTCTCAGTCACGCGCTCATTTTTGGCTGCCTTTCCGCGCGCGCCCGCCCGGTCCTCAGGCAGCACGGGATCCGGCATACGGCCAGAGTATTTGGGCTCCTGCAAAACGGATTGGTGGACGAGGACTTCGTGCTGCGCCTCCTGCCTCGGCTGCCCGTGGGTGATTCGGAGCTTTACTCGCATCCCTCGCTGGGGGAATTTAGGAATGAGTTTGAGGCGTTGACCAGTCCGCGTGTGACTGCCCTGGCGCGCGAGTTGGGGCTTCAGCTCATACGTTACCAGGACCTTTAAAAACATGGCTAAGCTGCTGATAATACTTCTGATTGGATTGTTATTCGAGAGCACGGGTGTCGTGCTGCTGAAGAGCGGCATGAACCAGTTGGGCCCGGCGGAGAAGATCACCGCCAGGGAAGCTCTGCGGGTGGTCATGGCCGGCGCCACCAACGCCAACATCCTGCTGGGGGTATTCTTTGAGGCCCTGTTCTTCGCCTGCCTGCTGGTGCTGATGGCCAAGAGCGACATTAGCTTCCTGTGGCCACTAACCGCGCTGAGTTTTGTGTTCGCCACGTTCGCCGCGACCTGGTTCCTGCATGAAAAAGTGTCGAATCTTCGCTGGGTCGGGGTGGTTTTAATAATGGCCGGGGCGGCCCTGATCACCTATAGCGAACAAAAGAAGGCCCACTCCCCACCGCCGGCGGCGGGCTCGACTTCAACTCCCGCGTCCCAGTAACCTGGCTAAGACCTTGTCCAGCCGGTCGGCTGCCACTGCGGCGTCATGCTGGAGCTTGCGCAATCCGCGGATCAATCCGGGTTGGCGCAGTATCTGCCAGAAAAGGCGTGGGTAGCTGAGGGTCATGCTGCCCGTCATGAGCCGGTTGAAGTCCACCGGCAAATCTTCTGTCGCCGTATCCAGGATCACGCGGATGGTGGCGCTCGGAATGCCGCGCTTGCGGCAGATGGCGCGAATCGCGATGGATTCCATCTCCACCGCGTCAGCCCCGGTCAGGCTGTGCAACAGGGCTTTCTCCTCCGCCCGCACCACGACTTGCTGCGTGAGCCGGAAACGTCCGGGCCGCGCGCCTGACGAAAGCAGTCCGTCGGCGATCGTCAGTTCGGGGTCATGCGAGAAAAGCACATCGCCCAATGCCAGTTCGGGGTTCAGAGCGCCGGCGAAACCGCACGTGAGAACGGCGGCAGGGGTGCGGATAGCCAGTTCCCGGAGCAAGCTCGCTTCAGCATTGCGCTGCCCCATGCCGGTGACCAGCACGCGAGTGCCGGTTGCGGCCAGGGTCTTGCCCACCTCGGTTCTGACGGCGAAGCACACCAGCATTTCCCGGTGGCTTTCGCCCGGGTTGTTCGGGATTTCCCCCTTCGCCGGCGAAGTCATTCACTTGATCCCTGACACGCGGTCGCGCCACGTCTGGTAGAGCAGCACCGTGGCCCGGACATCTCGCAGACAATACTCTGCTATCTCGCGATACCGGCCTTCCTGCATCAACTGGTTGACATCATTGCCCGTCACCCCGTGCGCCTTCGGGGATTCGATGCCGAAGGCCTTGCAGTAAAAATCCAGGTTAAACCGCCGGGCGGCGCCATCCCGTCCGCTCACCCCGTAAAAGGTGAATTGTTCGGCCAGGTCGCAATGGGGATCGGTCTGATAACGGTAACCCAGCCAATCCTTACGGCTGATTGGCACATTCAGGACCGCCGAACGCAGGTACATGAATGGCACGTCGAACGAACGCCCGTTGAAGGTGACAATCGTATCGTAATGCCGCGCGACATCCCAAAAGGCCGTGAGCATCTCGGCCTCATCCGCGCAGGGGACAAACTCCACCGGACCGGCGTCCTCGCCCAGGTCCTCGTAATCTTCGGCGGTAAAAAGCACCTGTCCTCGCGACGTGTCGGCATTGAGCATCGCGATGCACACCACCTGCGCGGTGAGCGGCCAAAGGCTGAATTGACGGTGGATTTCGAGGCGGCGTGCTTCGCGCGCGACCGGGTCTTCAATCCTGCCACATTCGCGAAACAAATACTCCTGTTGCGCGTCGTCAAAATGCTCCAGCGGCAAGGCTGAAGTTTCAATGTCAAAAACAAGTTTGGCCATCGGGTGCGATTGTGGCTGCTGAGTTTCAGACCGTGAACGCGGGGGTTGCCAGGGCCTTTTCCGCCAGGCGCCAAAAAGCCGCCGGGGAACTCCCCGGCGGCCTGGGGAAAGACCGCTTAAGCGCCGTATTTGTCGAACATGAGGGCGTTAGCCTGCATGAGCCGGATCAAATACTTCGCTTCAAAGATGCCGAGCGAGCCGGTATTGGCGCCGGTTTCCGTAAACCGCTCCAATTTGTCCGACCCGGATAGGGCGGAGTGGAGCAGTACCGGTTGCGGGTGCCACGAATGTCCCTTCACCGCGCACGGGGTCGAGTGATCCCCGGTGATGGCCAGCACGTTCGGGCGCTTGCGCAGCAGGATCGGCAGCGCTGCGTCAAAGTCTTCAATCGCTTTCTTCTTTGCCGCAAAATTGCCGTCTTCCCCATACATGTCCGGGTATTTGTAGTGGATGAAGAAATAGTCGTAATTATCGTATTCAGCCAAATAGCGCTGGAATTGTTCGGCGATGGTCTGGGTGCCTTCGAGCTTGGTCATGCCCACGAGTTGGGCCAATCCCTTGTACATGGGGTAAACGGCGATGCACCCCGCGCGGAGTCGGTAGCGGTCCTGGAACATCGGGATTTCAGGTTGGTGGGCAATCCCGCGCAAGAGGAAGCCGTTGGCTGGTTTCTTCTGGGCAATGATCGGCAAAGCCGCTTTATAAAACTCGGCTGCCAGTTTGGCGGCTTTCTTGGCCTTGGCTGACTTTGCATCAACCGGTTGAACGGACGGGATGGGCAGGCCTTCGCGATGCGGATCGGCGTCCGTTAACGGCCCTTCCAGACCTTTGCCGCGGAAAATGACGACAAACCGGTGGCCTTTCCCGGCTTTGATAATGACTTCGGCGTCCCCGACCTTCTTGATCTTGGCGGCCAGCAGCGCGCAGAGTTCCTCGCACACGGAGGTGTCGATGCGTCCGGCACGGCGGTCCGTCACGATGCCCTTGGCATCAAGGGTGCAGAAATTTGCCCGGGCGGCGACATCCCCGGCCTTGAGTTCAAGGCCCAGTCCCAGCGCTTCGATGACGCCGCGCCCCACCTGGAATTCAAGCGGGTCATAACCAAACAGCCCGAGGTGACCGGGTCCGCTGCCCGGAGTAATCCCGGGAGCCGCCGGGATCATGCGGCCCTGCGCGGAGTCCTTGCTCAAGGCGTCCAGGTTCGGCGTGCGAGCCGCTTCCAGCGGGGTCATATAGCCCTGCTCGCGGGTGGCCAGATCGCCCAAGCCATCGAGCACCACCAGCGCCAGCTTGGCGTTGGTCTTCAGCGTCAGTTCAGAATAAACAGCGTCCAGGTTCATGTTCAGT
>JBBQYD010000457.1:0-4681 GCA_038209025.1 Verrucomicrobiota bacterium
CTTCTCCAGAACCTCTTTCCGGGTCGTCTGTCTCATGCTTTTGTCCATTCCCGCCACGGTAACAGTTAGTTCTGGCGCAACGTATCATTTCTCCAACCTTTACCCCCGCTCCCGGGTAACAAAACTTTTGGCGCAATTCGCGCCGAGCCTTTCACGGTTACCGCTGATACCCGGTGGGACGTGAGTGGTTCCATCCTCACCAGCGCCGGCACCCGCATCCGGAATGTCCGCGTGGGCGATGTTTACAAAGACTACGCCTATTACGGCGATAACGGCCAAAACGCGAGCCCGAAATTCTATGCGCTGAATATCAATACCGGCGCCGAGACCTTGCTGGGCAACGCGGGAACCCTGATTGGCACAGGCAGCTTCGGCGTCTGGACGGTGCTGGAGCGTGGCGGCTACCTGTATGTGCAAACCACGGACAACGGCATCCAGGTTTACCCCATGACCAGCGCCACCGCCCTAGGACCGATCCTAACTACCTATACCAAAGAGAGACTTGATGCCGTGGGACTCATAACCGGCCAACAGTATGGACTCGACGTGATGCCCGATGGCTCGCGGTTCATCCTCGGAGTGGCCAATGGCAAGGTGGCGGAGTTTGGCGGGCCCGACATGCGGATTCTCAACGACGGAACCTTCTCCGTGCTCTCCTGGTCCTCCAGCGTCAACGGCGTGGTGCTGCAGTCCTCCCCCAGTCTCTCGCCGGCGGCCTTTGCTGACGTTGACCCCCAGCCTTACGTGCTGCCGGATGGCAAGACCAATTCGGCCTGGGTCCCACTCGTGCCTGGACAAAGCTTCTTCCGTCTCCGCAGGACTCCCTGAGCCAGGCGGTCATTTCAGGTGCCGGACGTTCCGTCCGACGCCTTCAGTCTCGACGCCAATGAAGCCCCTCCTGTTCGCAGGAGGTGGCTTCTTTGTCATTTCGCCGACGTCGTCCGCGCCGCGCCTGCCAGGACCATGGCAGACACCGACCGCCGGGCAACCCGGTGGTTAACCCGGTTTCTCCCTCACAGCGGTTTATCATCCCAGCCTTCACTGGTGATTCCCTCGCGCACTGGCACAACCGGCTGACTCGCCCCCGCAGGACGACGCTCTCCTCGAGCCTTTCACCCGGCGGCCACTTGCCGAATCGTGGATGCGGGTCTAAGTTCCCCCACGAGAAACAAACCATGATCACAAGACGCGAAGCTCTAAAACAGACTGCGCTGGCCGGGGTGGCCATCGCGGGGTTTGCCGCCATTCCAAACCTTCATGCCCAGACCGGCAGCACGGTCCCCGCCGCCGGCGGCCCGTTCACACTGCCGCCTTTGCCCTACCCGGCCGATGCCCTCGAACCGCACATCGACGCCCGCACCATGGAGATTCACCATGGGAAACATCACGCGGCGTATGTCGCAAATCTCAACAAGGCGCTGGCCGCAACCCCCGATGTTTCAGGCAGATCCATTGAGAGCATCCTCCTGGATTTGGACCGTCTTCCAGCGCCAATTCGCACGGCGGTTCGCAACCACGGAGGGGGGCATTATAATCACTCGCTTTTCTGGCAAATGATGAAAAAGAACGGCGGCGGCGAGCCCTCGGGCGAACTGGCCAAAGCCATCAATTCCGCCTTCGGCAGCTTCTCCGGGTTCAAGGAGAAATTTACCGAAGCGGCCACCAAGGTCTTCGGCAGTGGCTGGGCTTGGCTGATCGCTGCAAACGGAAAGCTCATGATCGAAGGCGCACCGAACCAGGACGCGCCATTGGGCGCAGGCCGCCTCCCCATCCTTGGCCTGGATGTTTGGGAGCACGCCTATTATCTCAAATATCAGAACCGCCGTCCCGAATACATCACCGCCTGGTTCAACGTCATTAACTGGGATTTCGTCTCCGGCCGTTTTGCCGAAGGCAAACGCTAAAGGTCCAACGGGCGCTCCGGTGTTGGGGAGCGCCCGCCGCAAAACCTGCCGAATGTCACCTTCCGGATTTACACATCGCAAATCTGGACCGCTTGCTTGAGCGAGGTCAAGGGGTCTCGTTTGGGAATGAACTCCTGAGCAACAAACCCTTGGAAACCGGTCTGCACGATCGCCTTCATCACGGCGGGATAGTAAATCTCTTGCGTCTCATCGATCTCGGACCGCCCTGGCACCCCCCCGGTGTGGTAATGGCCGAAATACACATGGTTCTCACGAATGGTGTCGATGATGTCCCCGTCCATGATCTGCATATGGAAGATGTCATACAACAGCTTGAAATGCTCGGAGCCAACCTTCTTGCATAGCGCCACTCCCCAGGCGGTGTGATCACACATGTAATCCTTGTGGCTGCGCTTGCTGTTGAGCAATTCCATGCAAACCGTCATTTTGTGTTTTTCCGCCACCTGGACGATTTTCTTCAACCCTTGCGCGCAGTTCTCCAGACCTTGCTCATCGCTCATGCCCTTTCGGTTGCCCGAAAAGCAGATGATGTTCGAGTAGCCACTCTCCGCCGCGATAGGAATGGTCTTTTCGAAGAAACTGAACAAACGGTCGTGGTTTTCCGTGCGATTCAACCCATCACCTATGCCCCCGGGCACACCCGTAACCATCGAGCAGCTCAGCCCGTGACGTTTGAGCGTCGGGAAATCTCCCACCTCCAGTAAATCGATGCCTTTGATGCCCATCGCCTTCACCGCCACGCAGAATTCTTCCAGCGGTATCTTGGAATAGCACCATTTGCACACGGCATGATTGATGCCTCCTTTCAGCCGGGCTGCCTGCCCCCGGGCAGACAGCGTGGAACTTATGGTGGTGGCGGCGGCCAGCGCGGCAGCCCCGCCTCCCATGGTGCGCAAGGCAGAACGACGGCTCATAGTTTTGTCCATGGATTGAGCTTACACGCACTCGCGAAACGGACAAATTCTTTCTCGACAGCGTTTCCCAGCCTGCCCCCACCGGCGGAACCGGGTTGGGTGGTTTTTCGAGTTATCGCCCGGGATCCGGCGTGGCCAAGGCCCGAAAAGGGAGCCTCACTTCCCTATCCCTAATTCCTCCCGGCAATACCTGATGCTCCGTTCCAGTTCTTCGCGCTGATACGCCTGTTCCGCCTTTTGATCCGGCGATTTGTGCGACTCCAGGGGCTTTCCTTGTCTCGCAAGCGCGAGGAACCCGGCGAAATCCGCCCCTTTTACCTTCGGCCAGGCCTTCCAAAAGCCCTCCTGCAAATAGGGAAACGGTTTCGCAAAACCCGAAATGATCTCCAGCACCACCGGCGCTTGCGGACAGAGTTGCGCGAACTTATCAAAGTAAGTCCTCCAATTCACCTGCCCTTCACCCACCGCGGTCCATTGCACCTTCGCCCCCTCCGCATAATCCCAAACCACGGCATCCCGGATTCCCGAAGTGACGGCGTAGGGTCCGAGTATCTCCAGGTTTTTCAAGGGGGCCTCCAGGGCCCAGACGGCATTACCTGAGTCCAACGTAGCCCCCACAAAATCCGGCCCCGCCGCTTCAATCAAACCCACCAACTCGCCTGCTTGCATGTCCCCGGCATGGTTCTCCACCGCCACTTTTACATTGGAGTCCACCGCCAGGCTGCGACACCCTTTCAGCACTTTCACCGTGTCAGCTATCCGCGCTTCAATTCCCCCGGGAGTATGGCGGTCCTCGGCAGTCCCTAAAACACAGCGGAGCACCGGCGACCCCAGTGCCCGCGCCACCCGGATACCCAAAGCCAGGTGCTCCTCCGCCGTGCCCCACTTGGTCTTAAACGCCTTGGAACTCGGACAAATGCTCCAAGTGCCCGCGTGAATCTGGACCCCCAGGCCCTCGGCTTTCGCCCGCACCTCCCGCAGACTTGCCTCCTCCAGACTCTCATACGCGTCCAAATCGGACATCAGCAGCACACTGACCTTTTGCGCGGCCGCGTATTCCAGCAGTTGCGGAGCCTTCCATCCCATCGCTCGAATGGAGAAATTATCAAATCCGAGCCTCAGACGCACCTTGGGCAGGCTGTCGGCGGGCAGCGCCGGCGCTGCAATTGACCGGGTCAAGGCTGCCCCGGTGGCAAACAACCCGGCCGTTTTCACAAAGGTTCGTCGGTTTATGGCAGTTGGTGCGGATTTCATGTCGTTGACTTTTAAGCGAAACGGATTTTACTGACCAGAAAATGTTTTGCTATTCTCAGCCGATTGCCGATTAGATTAAGAAGAGAATGACACCACCGCGCGTTCCTGTTGATCTGCGAAAGGTCAAGGTTTACCCCTTGGCTCAGCGTAAAAGCCTGAGCCACCTGGGCAGCATGATCAGGAACCCCGAACTCCCCGCACCCGATCTCTCCGGCGCCCTGGCAAAAACCGTTCGTGAATGCGCGGAGAAAATCCGCGCGGCGCGTTCCCGCGGCAGCGGCGTTATCCTGATGTATGGCGCGCACCTCGTGAAGAACGGCGCGCAGGCAATCGTGAACCAGTTGATCCAAAACGGCTGGCTCACGCATCTGGCCACCAACGGCGCTGGCACCATTCACGACTGGGAACTGTCCTTCCTGGGGCGCACTGAGGAAAGCGTGCGCAACAACGTTCCGACCGGCACCTTCGGCACCTGGGATGAAACCGGACGCTTCATCCACCTGGCCCTGATGGGCGGCGCGCTTCGTGGCGAAGGCTACGGACGCAGCCTGGGGCGCTTCGTTGAGGAGGATGGGGTCACTCTACCCA
>JBBQYD010000458.1:0-4673 GCA_038209025.1 Verrucomicrobiota bacterium
ATCCCCGTTAACATCATGCTCCGCGCTCCAAACCGATCCACCAGCCACCCCGCCATCGGGTACATGCAGGCATAGCAGACCGTGAAAATATTCGCCAGAACCGCGTAGCCGCCGTCATCCAGATTGAACTCGGCTTTGAGCGTCGGCTTGAGAATCGAAACTATCTGACGGTCGAAATAGTTGAGAACAATCGCGCAAAAAATCAACCCCAGGATGATCCAGCGGCGGGGATGCGAAATGCGGGACAACATGCGAATTTGCGCCGGGCTTACCGTTGCCAGCCATCCGCCCGCGGTATGCCCGAAGGTCCTTCCCGGGTTGCGTGGATGCTTGCTCGTCTCAGCGACATCGGCCAAGGGTTATTGCCAGCCACAGGAACGTCAAGCGGCAAATGCCCGGCTCTTGCACGGCGCGCGAACAGCTCGCGGCTGGCAAGGCCGCCCGATCCTATTTGACCGCCGGCGCCTTCTCCAGAATCTGGCCGTCCGCGAGCAGCCGGGTTCGAAGCTTCTCGTAGGGGATATCCTGGACCGCTTGTTTGGCGTCAATCGCCATGATGGCCGCCGTGGCGGCGCTTTGTCCCAGGATCATGAACACCGGCTCCATCCGGATCGACCCAAACGCCGCATGCGAACTCGACACGCACACCGGCACCAGGAGATTCTCGGCCTGGCCTTTCCTGGGCACGAGTGAGCCGTAGGAAATCTGGTAAGGGCCTTTGGTGGAAACGCCAATGTCCCCCTCGTTATCCACGTATCCTTCCGGGGTCACATAGCGCTGCACGTTATGAGAATCAATGCTGTAGGATCCCATGCCCACCGACCCGGGGGTTGGACGCGTCTTCAGCAATTCAAGCTCCGTCATGACGTGCAGGCCGATCATCCGGCGCGCTTCACGGACGTAAATCTGGTGCGGCCAGTTCCCGTGGTCTTTGAACTCGTCTTTGGCCAGGCCCCATTTCCGCATCGCCTCCTGGACATCCCCGGGCACCCGCGGATCGTTCGCGATGAAGTAGAACCAGCCCTTTTCGTAATTCTCGTGCTCCTTGAGAATCTCCCGGCGCCGCTCATAGGTTGCGTCCGGATAATCGTAACTGGCGCCGATGTTATCGGTGCTCATTGGCCCGTGATTGTTGGTGTCGGTCTTCCGGTTCGGGATCGGGTCAAACTTCGAGAACGTTTCGCGCCACCCGGTCGCGAAAATGCGCAGCATCAGCTCGTAATCCGCCGGGTCATAGCCCTCCGGCTTGGGGAAAGGCACGAGATTATCGGGATGATCCGTCAGGCACATCCGGTAGCAGTAAGCCTGGACCCGTTTATCACCCGAGCCGCGCGCCCCCGGCGGTTCCTTGCTGATGCGCCGCAGCAACCCGCTCGCTGGATCACCCGGCACCTGGTACGGGCTGACCTGCTGCTTCAGCCCGGCGAAGTTGTGCCCGTGATGAACCACTCCCGGCTGCACCCCGGCCCATTTCTCTCCATAGACGGATTGCCCTTCACGCCCCACATGATACTGAACCCCGGCGGCGGCCATCAGGTCCCCCTCGTAAGTGGCATCAATGAACATGCGGCCCTGATACTTTTTGCCGCTCAACATCGTGATCGCCTGGATCCGGCCCTTGGCCTGCTTCACCCCCCGCGCGCGGTCCAGCCATTCATCGCGATGCACAGGGATGTCATACTCCCGCACGAAATCCTCGAAGACCTGCTCCGCCGCATGCGGCTCAAAAATCCACATCGTCCGTTGCGCGCCATCCACCGCGGGGGTCCCCTGCCCCTGGTTGCCATACTGCTCGCGTTTCTGCCACACCCAGGCCTCCGAGCGGCTGTAGTGCTGATAAATGCGCTGATAAAACTCGCGGGAAATTCCGCCGATGACCGATTTGTCACCTGTATCGGTGAATCCCAAACCGCCGCTGGATAGCCCGCCCAGGTGTTTGTCCGGGCAAACAATGATCACCGATTTGCCCATCCGCCTGGCTTGCACGGCTGCCGCCACGCCAGCCGAGGTGCCGCCGTATACCACCAGGTCGTATGCGGCCCCGAGGCAGAGCCCCTGCCCGAAAAAACTGATTGCGAGGAGGGCAAAAAGATTGCGCATGAGCGCAGGTTAGAACCTCACCCCCAAGCTGGCCAACGTTTTTTAAAAGGAAATTATCATGTCCCGGCGGTTGTCCGCGTCCCTCCCCGCGCGCGGCTATCACCACGGAGTGGCCGCCCCCCCCGGAAGCCCGCTTCTGATTTTAATTGGAAACCGCTCTGGAAAAGCCCAGTGTTTGCGTCCAACGATGCATACGCGATTCGATCAGTTCAGGTTTCTTATCCCCCGCCACCGGGTGGTCCAAGCCCTTGGGGTGGCGCTCCTGGCCACGCTGTTAACGGCGGTTTCCGGCTGCAAGTCAGGTCCGGACAAAGGCGGGAGCGGTTTCGCCTCGGTGATCATTTCGGGCAACACTCCCGGCCAGGTCCTGGAAGCCGCCGAGCAAATCTTCATCCAGAACGGTTACGTGGCCCGGGCGGACGGCCCGAACCGGGTGGTTTGTGAGAAGCAGGGCAGCGGCTGGAACAATGTGGCTTACGGCAATTGGATAGGTGACACGCCGGTGTGGCAACGGGTGCGGCTCACGGCGGTGGCCCTGGGGGAAGCGGTGGTCCGGCTGGATTGCCAGGCTTATTACGTGCGCGACCGGGGCCAGACCACGGAAGAGGAATTACCCATCAGCAAAATGCGAAGCGGCCCCTATCAAAAACTGCTCAAGAAAACCGCGCGGCACCTGGGCGCGGCTCCTCAATAGCATAAAAAAAGAGGCACCCGCCGGAGCGAATGCCTCTCTGCCTGGTTGAATCTTCTGCCGTTACCGGCGCACGCGGTAGAACTGCGCGGCTCCGCTGCTGGCCCGCACCGCGCGGAAATTGTTCCCGCCCACCGAAGTAATGGTGGCTGTAACGTCGCCGTAGCCGGAGGCCACGTTGCCTGAAGACTGGAGGGTGAAGGAGTTCTGGGTGTCACCCGTGCCGCCCGTGAAGTCAATCTGCACCTGGGCGCCGCCGTTGATGAGCTGGATCGCCTTGATGCTCGGCGGGGTGGGGGGAATCGGAATGGTTTCCACCTTCACGTTGTCAATCACCGCGAAACGCAATTCGGGGTTACCGGCACCGGTGCTCACAAACTGATCCGTGTAGTTGATCACGACGTTGGTGGACATCGCCGCACCGGTGATGTTGACGTTGGCAATGAGCAGGCCGTCCACGGTCCAGGTCACGTTGGTTCCCTGTTTCGCGACCACGAACTTGTGCCAGGCCAGGCCCACAGATCCGGGATCCGTGACGCCGGTCTGGACGGCGGGGAAGGTCGTTACCTGGGTCGCAGGCGCTGCCACGCTGCCCCACGGGGCGTAATAGGCATTGAAGTTGCCGCGCACGTCGGCAGCCGTGCCGGCCGCGTAAGCGCCGGAGGCGGAAAGAAGGAGGTTGGTATTGAGCCAGGCCTGCCAGTCGCCGGGAACACCAGTGTCGGCAAACCCGCCGTCACCATCCACCGAGAACCACACGCCTTCAGTCGAGGTGCCGGAGGACCAGACGGGCTCCCAACCCGAGGTACCGAGGCCGGCGCCGAGGAACTCTGAAGACCCCGCGCCGCCGCCTGAGAGCGGGCCGTTGAAGTTGATCCACCCGTCAAACACCAGGCGGTAGTCGCCCGTGAAGCTCTTGTTCAGGGGGGACAGACTGATGCCGTTGACCATTTGAACACCCTGGTTCAGGTAAAGCTTCATGCCTTTGGTTGCCTGGTCGGTGGGGGCGGTGTTGGGCGCTTCCGGAATTCCGTTGAGGCTGTAGTCATACACGAACTCATAGAGAGCATCGGACCCCACGCCGTAATTGACGGTCCAGTTGGCATAACTATCGAAGGTCTCGAAATTGTCCGAGAACAGCACGGTGCCCGGGGCTAATTCGTCGTCAATCACGGAGGCGGTGGCGGCGGCGGGCGTGCCGACATTATAACCGGTGCCCGGCTGAAGGGTGGCGATGGCTGTTTCCGTGCCCTCGAGGAGTTTGTCGTTGATGGCCGTGAGGCTGAACGAGGTGTTCGCCGCGCCGGCCGCGATAGCCACCGTCGTGGGGCCATTATAATCCACGCCCAATCCCGCCGTGCCGGAATAGGCAATGTTCGCCGTGACCGCCACATTGGTATTGCCGAGGCGGTTCAAGCGGAAGGTCGCTTTTGCGCCGGTGCTGCCTTCGAGCAAGGTTGCCTGAGTGACCGCAAGCGTAAGGGCCGGCGCTTCATTGTCAATCAAGGCGACCGTAATCGCGCCGGAACCAATCGAGTAATTGGCGCCCGCGGTCACGGTGAAGATCAGCGTCTCAACAGCTTCCGCGTCCGCGTCGTCCAAAATCGCCAGCACGACGTTGGTGCTGGTAGCGCCGGGCAGGAACGTGACACTGCCAGGCAACGCGGTATAATCGCTGCCGCTCGTAGCGGTGCCGGTGACCGTGTAATTAACCGTAAGCGCGCCGGCAGTATCCCCGGAACGAGTCACGGTGAAGGTGGGGTTCGGGCCAGCTTCGCCCACCACCGCCACATCGGCGGCAGCCGTCACAATGGTCGGCGGAGAGGTCAACTCAAACGCGCCGCTGGACTTGGTGATCGCGGTGAACGAGCCACCCGGCGAC
>JBBQYD010000459.1:0-4657 GCA_038209025.1 Verrucomicrobiota bacterium
CTTCAAACTCAACGGAACATCGCCACCAGTCCAGTTTGCTGGCATTGCTAGCGCGCGAATTCCCGGAGAATGTGCGTATGACAAAGGGCTTGCATCGGCTCCGAGGCCTGGGATTTTACATTTGAAGACAGTCTCTAAGGTGATGCTAAACAGTGCCAGAATGAAATGGACAATTAGCCTTCGCGCCCGGTAATCCGCAGGATCCGATGGCGGCGGAACGCTAGGGTCTGTTAGGCGTCCGGCCAGGATCAGGATTTCTTCGAGAATCGCCGGTTTCACATTCTTCAGTTCCTCCTGGTCGCTCGGCGAGAGTAGCCGAAAGGCATTGGCAATAGTTGCGGGGTCATTTTTTGTTTTTTTCAACGCGGCGGCGGCGTGCTTCTTAATCTGCTCTTCAGCAGGAACGTTTGTTGAAAGGTAGTCGATCAGATTGTAGCCCGTGAGGCCCTTTCCTAGACCCGCCCAGAGGCAGGACCAAGCGAGAATCATTCCGATGATCAACCAGCGTCGAACGAGACATGCGCCGGCAGGATTCTCATGCACTCCAGCGCCCCGAATGCTGAGCCGGTTATAATTGGTCCACTCAACAGTCGCGCGCCAGGTAGCCACAGCTTGGCGTTTCAGAAGCAATGGTCGGCGCCGAGATATGATCGCGGCCAAACCTTCCAGTGCCAAGCTCCACAGAACCCCGAGCGCAGCGACCTCGAAAAATACTCGGACTGATGCCCACTCCCCACCTGGGCTTGCCGCCGCTCGCAGCAGCAACCACGATGCCGGAATCAAAAACAGATAATTCAAAGGATAGAACTCGGAGCCCATGAGCGGCAGGCGAGCGTTCCTCCATCGTTGTTTCCAGAGTGCGCGAATTTGCAATGATCGGTGACGGGGGATCGGTGCGGCCGTTTTGAGAAAGACAAAACTTGTCGTCAATGAATTTGCAAACAACGGCAACGCGAGCATTGCGAGCACAAGGGCAGACGCGCTGTAGGGTACTGCTCGAATCAAGGGGGAGAGGATGAGTAGCAGTACTCCAACAGCGATGTAGGCCAAAATCGGCCAGCGTCCGGCGAGAAGTCCGAGGACGATCAATACGCCGGCAACTATCAACGTCAGAGTATTTAGGCCGCCGATTAAAAACGAGAACGGTATGAACTGCCATATCCAACCGAGAAGAGATGAAGCCAAGGCAGAGACCGCGATAATCGTGATCGTGCGGCGCTGCGAAGCAAGATGATTTTCCTGGAACACCGGATAGTCAAGCTCGACGCGGGAGCAGTCCGGTAGCCGGTCGAACTGGAGCGGGTTGTCCGGGCACTGATTGACACTGCCTGGAATTAGGCGGATCGCCATATCGAAGAGCCGATTAAGCATTCCGAATCTCCGGCAACAGATGAATCAACTCCGGCACGACCTCTACGCGGAAAACCACTTTTGTTTGCAGGTTGCGCAGGGCGAGCGCGATCTGGTCTCGCTTGTCCGCGGTCAGAGTGACTATCGCGACAAGGAAACGGCCTTTCTCGATGTAGTCGAGCAGCGCAGGGACGGCCCGCCGCGGCTCGATGATTCGCGTCGCGACGTTGGAAACGATGTGCTCCGTTGATCCCCCACCCTCGACCCAGATATATCCGAGCCGCACTTGGCCTTGGTCGGAATCGAGGTAGTAGTGGCCGGCGTCGATGCCCGAAGCAAGGATCTTCGGGAACTGCTGCTGGATGTCTTTCACGCGAAGCCGTTCTCGGCTCTGCGCAAGTTGGCAGCAAAAAGAGAAAACCCCGAACTCTCTATAAAGAGCGATTGCGCCGAGTGGCCCGATACGCCGTGCCGGAACGCCAAACAATCGGGCCGCTGCCTTGCCCAATGTGAAGTAGGTGTTCGATCCGTAGAGCGTGTGACTCAGCAGGAAGGAATGCTGGCAAAGTCGGGATGTGACTTTCGTGACTGCGTTGCGGTCGCAATCGGAAAAGAAGAGCTGGTGGAGAGCTTGGGGCGTGGTGAGACGGTAGCGCATGACATGATCAAGCAGATCATAGTCGCGCTCTTGAAGTCGTGAGTTTCGTCGCGGGCGACCGGTCATCGCTCAGGTGGCGTGTAGCCAGGCGAGTGGAGAAAGTTGTGGTCATAGTCCAACTCGAAAGCAAATACCTAGACCCCACATAGTAGCTACTGTGCGGCACGCAACCAAGGACCGGGAGCGAACTTCGGGCAATCGCAATGGCACTTGTCATGGCACTTCGGTGGTGGGCCGAGGTGCCGTTCGGTCGCGACGGATTGGCCGGATTACTGCCGTTCCTGTTGGCACCGACTCCAACCAAACGGAATCGGGGCCGCGCCAGCGGCCCAACCGGGGAGCCGTTCCAAGCGACAGCTTGGAATGGGGGCGGAGCGTCAGCGGAGCCCCGGCTGGCACCCGGCCCCAGCCGGGTCCAGACGCAAGCCGCCACCGGCCCCAGCCGGTGCGGCGCATTGCCCGTCCAGGGCAAGCGGCCGTCCAGGCCGCAGGAACGCGGCGACCAGCCGCTCGCTTTTTGGTTGGGTGGCGGGCGGAATGTTCGTACCGCGAGAGCGGTGCGAAATTCCGCAGGAGCATCTCCCAAGTGCGCAGCACTGGGGAATGCGCGCGGCGCAGCGCTGTGTCAGGCGATGACAGGGTTGAAAAGTGCCAGGCGGTGGAACGCCTGGCCGGGAACTCGTTGGTTAGTCTTCGTTCGGAAGCAAGATGGTAACCACCGGTTCCAAATTATCGCCGGGGCCACAAATTGATTTCAGCTCTACCTGCTCGAATTTGCCATGCTCATTGAGCACCGAGACGCGAAACGAGAGTCTTGAGCAGTCGTCCTTTGAACTCCGAATCGTGAACATGAGGACATTGAGCACATCCCACAAGCGGCCCGTTTCGTCCTGGCTTGCAAGTCCAAGAGGCACATCCACGCATGCAAACCAGGCTGCGGTTGTCATTGCCACCGGAAAGCGAAAGCCCGTCTCACGGGCAATGTCGGTGACATCAATTAGCACGCCATCTGCGATTGCTTCGGCACGGGTGTAGACGTGGATAAGATCCCAGCTTTCGTTGTTTGCTTTATCGTCGGTCATCATAATTGTATTTTCCAAAAAGGCCCGCCGAAGATTCTCCTCGGCGGGCGGTCGAATCAAAGTGTTCGGTCAGTGGGACTACCAGCGGAAAAACCAGCGGCGAGTGCGTTGCCGCTCGGCTCGCTTTATCCAGCGTTTGGCTTCGTAGAGGGCGCGCATCGCGTCTTGCAGGTCGCAGACGTGAAACGAGCGAAACTTTCCGCCCGCATAGTTCGGAACTGGCATGCGGTACTGGTCGACCCGCCACGTTACCCCTCCCCACACGTTCTGTTCGGCCCAAATCCGCGTCAGAATCCGCCCCGTGGGGAAGGAATGCGCAGGTCGTTCATCCTTCGTGGTGTACGTTTGTTGCGCAGCAACACTGCCAGGAGCTGCCGATCCGTTCAGATGTCCATTGATGTGTTCGTTCAACGTGTTCATAGGTTCTCTAGTGCTGAGGCCGACACTTGCAGCGCCGGTCGTTTCATCAACGCTCCCCCCGCACGTTTTTTTGCTGAGGGGGGCTTTCGTATTTTCTGAAGCCCCCCTCTGCAAAAAACAGAACATTCAGCACACCGGAGAACGGCGGCGGAAGCGAAGCGATAGCAACCGGCGTGACAGGTTACTGCCTGGCGGGACGGTTGCCGCGTAGCGCCCAGAGCTGTTCGTAGGTGGGCTGTCCGACAGGGAGAGCCCGCGTAGTCTTTTCCGCAGAGCGGAAATAGCGAGCTGGCGTGGGGTGGTGGTGCAAATCCCGCGAAGCGGGATTGCGCGGGGCCAGACTTCCGCAGCTGGTTTGAGCTGCGATGAATAGCAGAGCGTAGCGATGGCGCTTGTTCCGTTTGCAAGTCGGTGACGGGAGAGCGACGCTGAACCGGAGAGGCGAATCCGGCACAGCGTCTTTTTCACAAGGAACGGTTCAGGCGGCTTGTGCTTCGGAGACTCTCGCGGTCAGCCAGTCCGCGGCCTGCTGCGCCTTCGATGCGGCAGAGAAAATGGCTCTTTTATCCTTCCGCAAGACTTCCAACCAACTGGCGATATAGGAGGCATGGTCTCTGCGTGGCTCGACGGACAATTGGAACTCGGCACAGAGAAAGGCGGCGCCTAACTCGGCGACGATTTCTTCGATTGCATAAGCTGAGCTGCCAAAGCGATTGGCCAAATCGCGATTTAACCGCTGCGGCGCCCCAGTCCAGTGGATGAACTCGTGGGCGAGCGTACTGTAGTAGCCCAGCACATTGCGAAAATTAACGAACGGCGGAAGCTGAATAAAATCGTTCGCGTGGTCGTAAAATGCCCGGTCGCCAGCGTGGCGAAGGTCGGCGTTCAGACCAAAGAACACTCGCTCCGCCCGCGCAATTCGCTTCGTCTCAGGAAGTTGCGGAATAGCGGCCGGAAGATAGCCCTCTACTTGAGCGGCGTTGAAAACGCTAAATCCACGAGCCAGAAAAAACTCCTTCTGCGTTTTGTCGTCCTCTTTCTCGTCCGAGGCCGTCGCCTTTTTTAAGAGAACGATTTCCGAAGATTTCTCTCCTCGCTTCACGCGAGCGCCGAGAGAGTTCCATTGCTTGAGGGTTCCCCATTCGCC
>JBBQYD010000460.1:0-4656 GCA_038209025.1 Verrucomicrobiota bacterium
ACGAACTGCCCGGCAAGCGCGAGAAGTTGGTGCGCCTGGTTAAGCTGCTCCAGGAACGGAAGGCACCCTTGCATGCGATTGGGCTCCAGGGCCATTACGAGCTGGGCAAAGTGCCGCTCAAGGAAATCGAGGACACGCTCGTTGCCATGCGGGGGCTGGGGGTGAAGGTGGTGGTTTCGGAACTGGACATCGATGTGATTTTGCGGGGCAAGTGGTGGGCGGATGGCGGGAAGCATCGGGAGGAGTTGGCGAAAGTCAATCCCTACGCCGAGGGGTGTCCGCCGGATATCCTGCGGCAGCAGGCGGAGGATTATGCGAGTCTGTTCCGGCTGTTTCGCAAGCATGGCGCAGTGATCGAGCGGGTGTCGTTCTGGAATCTGCACGACGGGGAGAGCTGGCTGAATGATTTTCCCTGGCGGCGGCGGAATTATCCGCTGTTGTTCGACCGCGCAGGGCAACCCAAGCCTGCGTATGAGGCGGTGATTTCGGCGTTGCTGAAGGAGGTTGAACATTGAGCCGCCGCCGCGTCCTCCTGCTGAATCGGTGAGGCAAGGCTCCCGGGGTTGGGCGCTCCGGTCAGAATTGCGCTGCAAGAGGGGCACTCATGGTCCGGGTTGATTCGGGGTCGGGATGACTTGCGATGATGCGGATGTGTGGACGGGCATTGCGCTTTGTTTGCGGTCGTTCGCCGCTTCTATCCTGTCAAGAACTCGGCTCCTGCCGTATAGTCCTCCAGGTCACTTCAATGACGGACCCACGCATAAGAGAATTGCAGGAACTGCTGCCCCGCGCCATGACGGCCGATTGGGTGCGGTTGGGCGCGCGCATGGTGCGCCTGATCAAGGACAGCCATCACGCCGCCCGGCATGACGCCATTTTGGAGAGGTTGTTGCAGCAGGCCAGGGCTTCCGTTGAGTTGCGCGAGCGCCGGGGTGCGGGTGTGCCACCGGTCTCCTATCCCCCGGACCTGCCCATCACCAGCCGCAAAGATGAGATCGTAAGAGCCATTCGCCAGCACCAGGTGGTGGTCATCGGGGGTGAAACCGGCTCTGGCAAAACCACCCAGATTCCGAAGATGTGCTTGGAAGCCGGGCTGGGCATTGAGGCTGCCATCGGCTGCACCCAACCCCGTCGGATTGCCGCCCTATCCATTTCCCGGCGGGTGGCGGAGGAACTGCAGGTGGAACAGGGTCGCCAGGTGGGCTGCAAAATCCGCTTCGATGATCAGACCAGTCCCGAGTCGTACATCAAGTTCATGACGGATGGCATCCTCCTGGCCGAACTTCAGGGCGATCCGCTGCTGGCCGCGTACAACATGCTGATCATCGACGAGGCCCACGAGCGGAGTCTCAACATTGACTTTCTGCTGGGCCACCTGAAGGGCCTGTTGGAGCGCCGCCGCGACCTGAGGCTGATCATCACCTCAGCCACCATTGACCTGGAGGCTTTCGCGAAGGCTTTTAATAATGCCCCCGTGATCGAGGTATCCGGGCGCGTGTATCCGGTGGAGGTGGTCTATTCGCCCCTCGATGAAGCCTCCGAGGAAACCGGTGATATGACAGTCATCGATGCGGCGGCGCGGGCGACCGAGCAGGTGCTGTGCGAGCCGGGCGATGGCGACGTGCTGATTTTCATGCCCAGTGAACGGGACATTCGCGAGACCTCTGATTTGCTGCGAACTCGTTTTGGCGATGCCGCTGAGATCGTCCCGTTGTTCGGCCGGCTCACCAGTGGCGAGCAACAGCGGGTGTTCTCTCCCTCCAGCCGCCGCAAAGTGGTGGTGGCCACCAATATTGCCGAGACCTCGCTCACCATTCCCAACATTCGTTTTGTCATCGATTCCGGGCTGGCGCGCATCAGCCGCTACAACGCGCGCACGCGCACCCGGCGGTTGCCCATCGAATCGGTCGCGCAGAGCAGCGCCAACCAGCGCAAAGGTCGCAGCGGCCGCGTGCGGGATGGCGTGTGCATCCGGCTCTATTCCGAACCGGACTTTCTGTCCCGGCCACCCTTTACCCAGCCGGAAATTCAGCGGGCAAATCTGGCCGAAGTCATTCTGCGCATGAAGGCCTGGCGCCTCGGCGAGATTGAAACCTTTCCCTTCCTCAACCCGCCGGCGCCCGCCGCCATCCAGGGCGGTTACCGCCTGCTTCAGGAACTCGGCGCCCTTGACGACCAGAACCTGCTGACCGCACTCGGACGCGATCTGGCGCGGCTGCCCATTGATCCCACGCTGGGGCGCATGCTTATCCAGGCCCAAACGGAGCACGCCGCCCGCGAGTTGCTGATCATCGCCGCCGGGTTAAGCATCCAGGACCCGCGTGAACGGCCGCTGGAGCAGCGCGACGCCGCCCATGCGGCACACCGCCAATTTGCGGACCCGGCCTCCGATTTTCTGACCCTCTTGAACATCTGGAATGCCGTTCATGAACAATGGGAAACGCTGCCCACGCAAAATCAGCGGCGGAAGTTTTGCAAGGCGCATTTCCTTTCCTACCTGCGCATGCGGGAGTGGCAGGACCTTCACGCTCAGCTCGAGTCCGCCCTGGGTGACCTGGGCAACCTGCGTATCAACGAGAGCAACGCGCATTACGACGCCATCCACCGGTCCATCCTGGCCGGACTCCTCGGCCACGTGGCCATCCGGGAGGAACGCAACCGCTACAAAGCGCCGGGGAACCGGCAAGTCACTCTCTTTCCCGGATCCATGCTGTATGAGAAAACCGGCAAGGTGGAGAAGAAACCCGGACGCCAGCGTCCAGAGCCCCGGCCAAAGCCAGGCACCAGCCAACCCGAGTGGATCGTGGCTGGAGAAATCGTGGAAACCTCCCAGCTCTTTGCCCGCACCGCCGCCGGCATTGATCCCGCCTGGATTCCGCACCTGGCTCCTCACCTCTGTAAAACCACCTGGCTTAACCCGCATTGGAGCCCTGAAAACGGACGCGTCGTGGCGGATGAGGAAGTGACATTCCAGGGCTTGCCGGTGCGCCGTTGCAAAGTGGCTTATGGGAACGTGAACCCCGCCGAGGCCAACCGGATTTTTATTCGCTCCGCACTGGTGGAGGAGCATTTCAGCCCGGAGCGGCCGCGCCCCAGGCGGGAGCCGGAGCGCACTCCCACCTCTCGCAACTTGCTGGAATCGGTCGAAACGGAGGACGAGAAGCTGCCTGCCCGATTTCCCTTCCTTGAGCATAACCGCCGCGTGCGCCAGAAGATCGAAATTTGGCAGACCCGCACCCGGCGTCATGATTTGGGGAACCTCGATGACGCCCTCGGCACGTTTTACGCCGCGCGGCTGCCCAATGCCTCCTCCCTCGACGAACTAAGCCGCGTGTTAAACGAGCAGGGAAACGATTTTTTGTGCGCTGCCGAAACGGACCTGATTTCTGGCGAGGACCTGAGTTTTGACGCGGAAGCCTTTCCAGACCAGGTGCATTTGGCCGGCCAGCCGGTGGCGCTTTCCTATGCCTACAAACCGGGCGAGGAGGAGGATGGAGTGACAGTGAAGATTGGGTTCAGTCTCGCCCAATGCATCCCGCCCGCCAGTGTGGAATGGGCCGTGCCCGGCTTGCGCGAGGCCCAGGTGGCCGAACTTCTCCGGGCCTTGCCTAAATCCCTCCGCCGCGAATTGATGCCGCTCCCGCCCAAGGTGGCCGAGATCCTCCGGGAATTGCGGCCCGAGGGGCAGAGTTTGAAACATGATCTGGCCCGGTTTATTCGCGGACGCTATGGCTTGAACGTCACCGCCGATTCCTGGCCCGTCGAAGCTCTGCCGGCTCACCTCAGGACCCGGGTCCAAATCCTGGACAACCATGATAAGCCGCTGGGCAGCGGGCGTGATCTGGAAATGTTGCGCAAGCAGGTGAAGCAGCCTGCGCCCCCGCCGGGGGCCAGTTTGCGGGGCAAGCTGGCCGCTCAATGGGAGCGTTTCGGCCTGACCAGTTGGAGCGTGGGCGACCTGCCGCCCCGGATCGATTTCAAAGAAAGCGACGGTTCAACGGGGAGCGCGTTCCCCGGTCTGCGGATGGAGGAGGACCAGGTGAACCTTGGATTGTTCCACACCGAGCCATTGGCCCGCGCCACCAGTCTTGCCGGGATTCACCGGTTGCTCGAAATCATGCTCGGCAAGGACCTCGCCTGGATGCAAAAAGATTTGCGCGTCCTCAGCCGATTGGATCCTCTGCTCAGGGGGTTCACATCTGCCGATGAGCTCCAGACCGAGGCCTTCATTCATCTAAAGAACCACCTTTTCCCGGCGGAAAGTTTTTGGCCGCTGACCGAGCGCTCGTTCCAGATGGCAATGGGGTCGGTGCGCGGGCGTCTGCCGGGTTTGGCTTTTGAATTGGCTGGCCGCCTGGAACCCTTGTTGAAAGTGCGCCAGGAGCTCGACAGGAACTTTACCCCGCCCGCGCCCGTCCCCAGGAGCGGTCCGAAAACCTTCTCCTCTTTCACCCAACTGGACCTGCAAAAACCGGCTGGTCCCGCCCCCTCAAACGTCATCGCGGACGAACTGGGCCGGTTGATGCCGCCGGGTTTTCTCCGGGGCATTGACTACCAGGACCTGCCCACTCTGCAACGCTATTTGCGCGCGCTCCAGATGCGCGCCGAGCGTGCCCGGTTGAACCCGGTCAAGGACCAGGAAAAAGCCCGGCTCCT
>JBBQYD010000461.1:0-4619 GCA_038209025.1 Verrucomicrobiota bacterium
AAACCGATGCCATTATGGCAAGTGTGCAAATCACTGCTGCAAATGCCGAAATCATTACTGAAAAGCTAGCCGAGATTATGATCAAAATTAACAGCGGAGATGGAACACTTGGAAGGTTGATTCAGGATACAACTATTGCCCCAGGGCAGGCTGAGAATCCAATCAATATAGTGCCGCGTCAGGCCGTATTCGGCGGCGGCGGGGGGCATCTGCTGCAGCCGGTCCAGTTCCTGGGTCGCCACCTGTTTTGCTTCCGGAGGCAATTGGGTCTGCTCGATGCGCTCCCGCAGTGCCCGTATTTCGCTGGCGTTAGGATCGGATTCACCCAATTCGCGCTGAATGGCGCGCAGTTGCTCACGCAGGAAGAAGTCGCGCTGAGTTTTGGAAATCGAGGTGGCAACTTCGGTTTGAATTTTCGAGCTGAGGGTGAGCACCTCCTGCTCACGATTGAGCATGGGCAGGAGCCGGGTAAGGCGCTCTTTGACCGAATGCGTTTCCAGCAGTTTCTGCCGCTCGTCCAACGCCAGATTAAGATTAACGGCAACCAGGTCCGCGAAATGGCCGGGGTCCTCCGTGTTCAGGGCCGCGACCTTGATCTGTTCGGAGAGTGCCGGGGAGAGCTTGATGATTTCCTGGAACTGGGCCTGGGCGTTGCGCAGCATGGCCGTAAGTTCCACGGACTCCTCCTTAACATCCTTGATCAGCTCGTACTTGGCGCACAGATAAGGGTCGGTTTTGACGTATTCCTTGATCTGCACGCGCCAGAGTCCTTCCACGAGCACCCGGACGGTGTTGTCGGGAAACTTCAGCATCTTCAGGATGCGCGCGGCGCAGCCGACCTCGTGCATCTCCAGGGGCGTGGGGTTCTCGGCGTCGGGGTTTTTCTGGAGAGCCAATCCCAGCAGACGGTCGCCGCCCACCGCGTCGTCAATCAGCTGAATGCTTTGGGGGGTCTCGACCAACAGCGGCGCAACCATTCCCGGAAAGATGACAATATCGGATAATCCCAGGATGGGCAGGACGTCAGGCAAAGAACTGGAGGACACCCGGGATGGCGCTTCGGCATTCCCAGTGGCCCCCATGATGCTGATAAACTCGGTATCTGGCGAGGTCATGGTTCACCTGTGTTCCGTCATTGAAGGCCGAGCCCCGGAACTGCTCACAACACTGAGGCGTCACCCTCGTCAACTGGTACTTTTGTCGTTTTTGAAGGCCGCTGCGTCTGGGGGACGTCGATACGCAAGAACCCGTTCAGATACGCGGCCTTCGCCTGGCTAAGATCGTAGCCCTGGGGCAGTTCAAGCACGCTTTCGAATGGCCCGTAGTTGATCTCCATTACCAGGAAGTTGCATTTGGCGGCGCGACATCCATCGGGCCGATTGCCGGCGATCCGCAGGCTATTGCCCTCGACGGTGATCTCCAGGTGTTCGCTGCGCATGCCTGCCAGCTCCACCTTTACGACCAGGCCGGTGTCAGTGGCATAGACATCAGTGTTGGGAACCCAGTGAGCCGTGGTCGAGCCTTCTCTGATGCTTCCCGACCGGGTCACAAAATGCACGGACGAACTAACTTTGCACATGGCCATTGTAGCGGCAGCACTTTAACTCATGAGGTTCTCGTGCGCAAGGGGGCTATTTCAGCTTGACGATTACTTCAGGACGCTGGCCTTTGCGCGTATGAAACACAATTGAGCCTCGGGTGGGGCCGGATGAATTTCCTGGACAGCCACAGGCCGAGCGAGCCGCACCGCTGTGGCGGCGAAGCCTCAGCCATCGACGGATGAGCAAACCCACCGCCGAGGCCACGATTACCAAAGACACAACCTGCTGCCAGTCCATAAACGAAGATACGATGGAACGGGCATGGCGCAAGCCCGGCGCTCTTTAATCGCTTGGAAACTCAGGTCCGCGCTCCGGTCTCGGAATACCGGATTTTGTCCCATTCTGAGCAATGGCTGAACAGTCACCTCCCGGAAAGGGGTTGCTTGCTGGCATCGTCTCTATTGATCTGGCTGCCGAGGAACCGCACTATGGGGTCCATGACAACTGCCGCGCGCGTGTTCACGTATCCCTACCGGGTGACCTATGCGGATTGCACGGTGGGCAATCATATTTACTACGGCCGCTATTTGGCGTTGCTGGAGGCGGCGCGTGGCGAAGCCTTCCGCGAGTGGGGTATTCCTTTCCTGGAATTGCAAGAGCAGGACACCATCTTTCCGGTCCTGGAGTGTCTGATACAATACCGTTTTCCGGCCGCCTACGATGACCAGTTGGCAATCGAAACAGCCTTGGTGGAGGCGGCCGGGGTGCGGTTGAAGTTCAGCTACAGGGTTTCCAATCAGCACGGCAGATGCGTCCTGGAAGGGCACTCCCAGCACGCGTGCACGTCGCTCGGGGGCAAACCCAAGAGACTGCCTTTGCGGTTACTGGAGTTGCTGAAACGGGCACCCTAGATCCGCGGCCAGATCCGGCTCCGCGCCACCTCGCTCCCAGTCCTCGCCCGCGGCCTTTGCAGGGCTCTGTGCCCCATTACCTTAAGCCGGTTGCGCCGCTTTCCCCTTCAGTTGTTATTGCATTGGCTTGCGCCATCACAGTATGATCCGTCAACGATTGGCCGGCATCGGCTGCGGTTTGCCCCGAGGCAGCGCCAAATTTCCATTGCTATATGACTCATTACAAAGAACTTGGATTAGTAAACTCAAAACAGTTGTTCCAAAAGGCCGTAAAAGGCGGATACGCGATTCCCGCCTTCAATTTTAACAATATGGAACAAATGCAGGCTATTATCAGCGCCTGCGTTGAAACCAAATCCCCGGTGATCCTCCAGGTTTCGAGCGGCGCGCGGAAGTACGCCAATCAGACCCTGCTCCGCTACATGGCTCAGGGCGCGGTCGAATACGCCAAAGAACTTGGCTGCGCGATCCCCATTGTCCTCCATCTCGATCATGGCGACACGTTCGACCTGTGCAAGTCCTGCATCGAATCCGGGTTTTCCTCGGTCATGATTGATGGCTCCCACCATGCTTACGACAAGAACGTTGAACTGACCCGCCAGGTCGTCGATTACGCTCATAAATATGAGGTCACCGTCGAAGGCGAACTAGGGGTGCTGGCCGGCATCGAAGATGAGGTCGTGGCGGAGCACTCTTCCTACACCCGCCCGGAGGAAGTGGAGGATTTCGTCAAAAAGACGAACGTGGATTCCCTCGCAATCTCCATCGGCACCTCCCACGGCGCCAACAAGTTTAAACCCGAACAATGCACGCGCAACGCGGACGGCGTCCTGGTTCCCCCGCCGTTGAAGTTCGAGATCCTCGAACAGATCGAAACGCGGATTCCCGGGTTCCCGATTGTGCTCCATGGCGCTTCTTCGGTGCCGATGGATCTGGTGAAGGTCGTCAATTCCTTCGGCGGCAAGATGAAGGATGCCGTGGGCATTCCCGAAGAGCAGCTCCGCAGAGCCGCCAAGTCCGCGGTCTGCAAGATCAACATCGATAGCGATGGCCGGATTGCCATGACCGCTGCCATCCGCCGGGTATTCGCCGAAAGCCCGTCCGAATTCGATCCGCGCAAGTATCTCGGGCCGGCGCGCGACCAGCTCAAGGCGCTCTATAAGCACAAGATCATGAACGTGCTCGGAAGCGCCAACCAGGCTTAGGCCCGATTCAACTCAATTACCGCCCGCCCGAACAAGGCGGGTTTTTTTATGCCGAAATGAACCCCTGGCCCGGAACGGCAGGGACGGGGTCAGGCCGGTCCTGCCCGGCGGTGGCGGTCGCATCCAGTTTTGCCAATATCCCAAGAGCGTGTAGGTTGTTCGGTCGTTCCGGGCCAGCCGGTCCCGAACGCATTAACCAGAAAACTGAACTATGACATCAATCGCTCAAATGCTCGGAGATAAAGCCGAGTACCTCCTGAACTTCTCCAACCCCAAAATCGCGAAGCAACGGTTGCATGTGCCCGGACCTGACTTCACGGACCGCATCTTTGCGCCTTCCGATCGCAACAACCGGGTGCTCGGCAACCTGCAACGGTTGTTCAATTCCGGCCGGCTCGCGGGCAGCGGATATCTCTCGATTTTGCCGGTGGACCAGGGCATCGAGCACTCCGGCGGCGCCAGTTTCGCCCGGAACCCCGATTGTTTTGATCCGGAAAACATCGTGAAACTTGCGGTGGAAGGCGGCTGCAACGCCGTGGCTTCCACGTTCGGCGTGCTGGGGATCATCGCTCGCAAATACGCGCACCGAATTCCGTTCCTCGTGAAAATAAACCATAACGAGCTGCTGACGTACCCCAATAAATTCGATCAGATCATGTTTGGCACCGTCAAGCAGGCGGCGGATATGGGCGCGGCGGCGGTGGGCGCGACGATCTATTTCGGATCCGACCAAAGCACGCGGCAGATTGTGGAAGTGGCCCAGGCATTCGCGCTCGCCCATGAGCTGGGCCTGGCCACCGTGCTTTGGTGTTATCTGCGCAATAATTCTTTCAAGAAAGACAAGGATTACCATGTATCCGCGGACCTGACTGGCCAGGCCAACCACCTTGGGGTGACCATCCAGGCGGACATCATCAAGCAGAAATTGCCGGAGAACAACGGCGGTTTCAAAGCGCTCAACC
>JBBQYD010000462.1:0-4618 GCA_038209025.1 Verrucomicrobiota bacterium
GACGGCGGATGAATTTGCCCGCCCGATACCCCGCCCCGGGCGGACCGGCTTTGACCGGCTCGTGGTTGAGGTGGTGCTGGAGGTCTTCCAGCAGGGCGCCGGCGGTGTCGTAGCGGCGCGCGGTCCTTCTCCAGCGCTTTCATCACGATCCAATCCAAATCGCCGCGGACCAGGTGAATGGTTTCCTTGATCTGTAGCAGCCGACGTGAGGAGGCTCTGATTTCTTCCTCCGTCGGTTGCTGGCCGGTTGAGGATTTGAGTCTCCTTACGTCGGCTGCTACCAGTTCATGGCCCAGCCGCGTGGAAGGCTTGGGCGGTTCGGTCTCGCGTATTAATCGGCGGACTTCGTCCAGGCCGGCCCGGCGGAGCGTGTCGGCATCGAGGGGCGCGACACCGGTCAGCAGTTCATAGAGCAGCACACCCAGTGAGTAGATGTCGCTCCGCGTGTCCACATCCACTCCGATCAACGCCGCCTGCTCCGGGCTCATGTAGGCGGGCGTGCCGATCATCTGCTGGAAGGCCGTGAACAGCGTCTTCTCCGTCAGCTTCTGCCCCAGGGCCTTGGCGATGCCGAAATCAATGATCTTGGGCACCGCCTCGCCGTCAATGAGCGTGACCAGGATGTTGGCGGGCTTAAGGTCGCGGTGGATGATGCCCTTCTGATGGGCATGCTGCACTGCCTGGCAAACCTTCATGAAGAGCTGGAGACGCTGGTCGGTGGGCAGGCTGCACTGGTCGCAGTAGGCGATGATGGGGATGCCCCGGACCAGCTCCATCACAAAGTAGGGCCGGCCGGTTTCTGTCGCCCCGGCATCAAGGACGCGGGCGATGTTGGGATGGTCCATCAGGGCCAGGGACTGGCGTTCGGCCTCGAACCGGGCGATGACCTCGCGGGTGTCCATGCCGGCCTTGACCACCTTGAGCGCCACCTTGCGTTGAACCGGCTCGGTTTGCTCGGCCATGAAGACCACGCCGAAACCGCCTTCGCCGATTCGTTCCAGCAGCTTGTAGCGGCCAATCATGGTGCCGGGGCCTTCGCCCATCAGCTTGTCTTCCCCGAGCACAACGGTTTGCTGGAGGAAATCCCCCGCCCGCTCGTGGGCTGAGAGCAGCGCCTCTACTTTCCGGCGCAGGGCCGCGTCGCCTTGGCAGGCGGAATCCAGGTAGGCGGCGCGCTCGGCCGCGCTGGGTTTGGACACGGCTTCCGCCAGGATCTGCTTGAGCCGCTCGTGTTCCGGGTTCATGCGCGATTTGATCTCAATCTGTCTTCATCCCATTAGTGCGAAAAACCGAGTCGGTTTGCTTCAAGATTTATCAAGTGCCTCGGGCCGGATCCGCTGAAACAGCCACGCCCGTGCGAAAAGCCAGGTGCGGTCGGCGGCGCTGCGGCTCAGGCCAAGCAGGTCTGCGGCCTCTTCGTGAGTCAAGCCCGTGAAGAAGCGCAGCTTGATCAATTCAGCCGCCAGCGAGTCCAGGCCGGTGAGTTCATCCAACGCTTCGTGCAGGGCCAGCAGGTCTTCGTCGTTCAATGGCGCCGCGATCTCGAAGTCCTCGAGGTCCACCCGCTGGAGTTCGCCTCCGCCACGGGGACTGTGCTTGCGCCTTGCCCGTTCGATGAGAATGCGCCGGATGGCCTCGGCCGCCGCGCCAAAGAAATGTCGCCGTCCATTCCACTGATTGTCGTCCTTGCCGAGGAGACGCAGCCAGGCTTCGTGGACAAGCTCGGTGGCTTGAACGGTCTGGCCGGGCCGCTCATGGGCCAGTCGCCAGGCGGCGAGCCGGCGCAGTTCATCGAAAACAAGGGGCAACAACTCCTCCGCTGCATGTGGCTCGCCAGCTTCGATCGCCGTAAGAATGCGCGTGACCTCGCTCATACGCTGGAGTTTAGGCTACCACCAACGTCATCAACCTGTCGAGGGATAAGGCAAGTTCGCCGCTGCATTGGGATCCTCGCTGGAAGCGGCACTAATGAGGCATTGGGGAGACTGGGCGGGGTTCTGGCGCATCTTTCTTTGTGGGGTGGGGAAAACCGGCCGCCGGATGTTTTGACGAACCTTCTCAGGGCGAGATCCCGGCCGGGCCTGGCTTTGGTGCCGGTTGCCAGCGGTTGCCATATTACAACTATTTCAGCCCATTAGCGCCAATTTCAGCAGATTGAGGGCGGGGGCGGAGGAAGTGCATAGAACCCTTATTTAACAGGCATTTGCTTGGGCTTTAAGGATTCTTTCGCGGTCGGATTGGGAAAGTCATCGTAATCCTGGAAGGACCCTAGCGCGTGATGCAGAACAACCAGGCCGATCCCTTTATCGAACAGCGCCCTAAAGTGTCGCTTCTGTGCGTCGGTAAGGCGCTGCGGCATGTCATAGAGAACCACCACATCGTAGCTCAGCAAGTCATCCCGGTCATAAACGCTGGCATTGGTCTTCGAAGCGTGAGAGGCGGCCGTGACCTCCAGTTCGGGGTTATCCGAAAACAGTTTGAAGAAAGGCGCCTGGTCAAAAGCGTGCCCGCCGGTTACGACCAGTGTCTTTATCGCGGCATCCGTGGCGCAGGTGAGAACGCAAGACGCGAGAGCCGCCCCTAAAAGGAACAAACGAGTGCGAAAAAATTTCATTCGGTAAAACATGAATTACTGGTTTCTTGAGTTCTGATTGCCCGGAGTATAGTGGCTCACGGGCTGGACCACGATCCGGGCTGGACCTGCGGAAGGAAGACAGGCCGTAAAGAGCGCGATAACCTCTTGCTTGTCATTTACGTAAACAAACGGACGCTCACGCCGGCTGAAAGTCTCCGACGTCCCATCGTCATAGGCCACCGTTTTCGTGAAGACCGGCTCACGACTTACGAGTTCGTATTCTATTCCGTCACGCGAGAAATACTGCGCGCCAGCCTTGCTGATGCCGGTCGCTGTCCCCTTCCAATCGTTGAGTAGAACGTTGAACTTCCCGTTTGCCCACCAGATCGTCGGATCTTCGAGCTCGCACTTGCCAGGCAGCAAGTTGTCCCCGTTTTCAAGAACCTGGTAAGGCCCCTCGCAGGACGGCGCGGTAAATGCGATGGCGCGGTTTACCCCAGCCTGGTCACGCAGACGGCCAAAAACATACACACTCGAGTCCGGTTTGATGAGGATGGCTGGATTGCTTACACGCATAGCCGGCTTGTTCCGTCGCCGCCATGGCCCAGTTACGCTATCAGCATCCACGAAACCCGTCTCATTGGCGGAGTCGATGTGGTACAGCACAAACTTGCCCCCTGCGCGCACGATTTTGACATTATGTATTCGCGTGTTGTCCCAGTTCTCGGGGCGTTTCTCCAGCACAATTTCACCGAAAGAATGTATCCGTGTCGCTAACAGCGTCTAGCCGATCGGCATGAATCGGATAATCTGTGGGGGATGTCAGGATTTCTTGGCTTGAGCAACCTTCCACGCCGTGGGCGTCAGTTCGCCCACGCGGTTGATCGGCCATTGTCCCAATTTAGGCAGGATATCCCGGAGGTAGTCTCGAAGATTGAGGTCCAGGCGTCGACACGTCTCTACGATCGAAGCGATCGCGGCAATCTTGGGCCCGGCTTCCAGGCTGCCGACGTGCAACCAGTTTTTTCGACCCAGTGCCAGTGGCCTAATGCTTCCTTCGCACTGGTTGTTATCACATTCAAGCTGGCCGTCGGAAAGAAATTCTTCCAGTCGGCTCCACTGTCCCAGGGCGTAGTCGCAGGCCTGGATCAGCTTGCTTCCCGGAGTGAGTTTTTGGCGGATTTCCGTCAGGCGGGTTTTCAAGCCGTTCATGATCGGCACACTCTTGGCCTGGCGCAGCGCCTGGCGAGCCTCCGGACTCAATCCGGCTTGGCGGGCTTCCTTTTCTACCGCATAGAGTTCCGCAAAGCGGGCCAGGATCTCGGTCGGCGCCGGATCCAGGGGCGTGACTTTGGCCGCGTCCACAAACCCTCTTCGGACATGGGCCGCGTCAGCGGCGCGTCGTAACTTTATCCGCGAAGCGGCGTGCTTTCGGTGCTGGCCAGCGCGCGCGGAGGACGTTCGATAACCAAGGAGGTGGGAATGGGCGACCGATGTCCGATGTGGATGGGTGCCTCACCGCGCGCGGCAACCAGCGTTCGATGATGTATCGCGTACGCCGGTTGCGCGCTTCAATTGGTGGTTGTGAGCGCGAAAGGAGGCGGGTTTCGGGGGGCGAGTGGAGCGCGAACTGACTTTGCTCCGAGCGTCAGCGAGCTGATTTCGTCGGAGCGCACGTCGAGTGCAGGCGAAGTCCTGTTCGCGTCGTGCGCACTGGAGGGCGTTGTTGTTTCGTGGTGTTTGTTGTTCTTTCCTCCACGGGAGGAAAGGCTGGATTCTTTGTCTCGGCGGCATTGGTCTTGGCGGAACTGGAGGGCGGAGGGAAGGACTAACGCTGCCAACCGGAGAGAACGAGCCAACGCCACACGAACGAGTGCCACCACGGGAGAGACGGACGGAACGCAGAGGGACAACCCGCCGCACGCCAGAACTGCACCGGCAAAGTAACGCGATGGAAATAGAACGCCGCAACCCGACACTGACAGCGCTGCCAACCCCGCTGAGCGGGACCGAGGAGGCCGACCAGCACCTGCCACCACGCAC
>JBBQYD010000463.1:0-4617 GCA_038209025.1 Verrucomicrobiota bacterium
GGAGCGGAGAATTGAGTGAGACCGGGGGGCAGCGGATCAGGTGAAAGATCAAGCGGTGGAGAGGAAATTCCGCGCGACACGCTTTGACGGGGTTTTATACTGGTAGCATGATAGACATATGAACTTGATCATTTCGACGCATAATCTGACGCTCACAGGGGCCATCGAAGATCACATTATCAACCGTGTCCAGAAACTGCAGCACATGGACAGGTTTGCGATTAACGCTCGGGTGATCATTGAGCACGACAAGACGAAAGCGCCAGAACGGCAGTTTTCCTGTTCGATCCGCTTCGAAGTTCCGGGCCCCGACTTGTTTGCGGAAGATGCCCAGCGCGATTTATACGCGGCCATCGACCTGGTCGCCAAAAAGGTCGAGCAGCAGATTCGCAAGCGCCAAAGCAAGTACAAGGCCCGCAAGCACACGGTGGCCTCGCGCTCCAAACGGACGCGTCAGGAAAAGGAACTTTAACCCGCCGCCGTGTCGCCAGCCGCAACCCACCCCAGGGAGCCGGCCCCAGGGCTCCTCCGGCATCATCACCCGGGGACATGATTCTCCGGGCGCGTGTTGTTTATCCTGGCACGACCCCGGCGATTGCGGATGGCGCAGTAGTCGTTTCCGGCCGGTTGATCAAAGCCATCGGGCGGTGGAAGGACCTGAAGGGAACCGGGGGCCGGGTGTTCGACCTGGGCGAGATGGCCCTGCTGCCGGGCTTGGTCAATGCCCATTGTCATCTCGATTACACCGGCATGGCGGGCCAGTTTCCGCCTCCCCGCGTGTTCACGGAATGGCTCAAGCTGATCACGGAAACGAAAGCCGGCTGGGATCGTGCTGATTACGAGACTTCCTGGCAGGCCGGAGCGCAAATGCTCCTGCATTCCGGGACCACCACCGTGGGCGACATCGAGGCCGTTCCCGAACTGCTGCCGGAAGCCCGGCACGCCACCCCGCTGCGGGTCTTTTCCTACCTGGAAATGCTCGGCATCACGCATCGCCGCCCGCCCGCCCAGATTCTCGATCAGGCCATTCGAAAGCTTCAATCTCTTCCCGGACAGTCGCGTTCCGCGGGCTTGTCGCCCCACGCGCCCTACTCCACGTTACCCGCGTTGCTGCGTCTGACTGGCCGCACGATGCGCCGGCAGCGCTTGCGCGTTTGCATTCATGTGGCGGAATCATCGCTCGAATTTGAAATGTTCCAGGAAGGGAGCGGCGTCATGTACGACTGGCTCCGGCGCAGTTCGCGGGAAATGTCCGATTGCGGGCTGGGCTCGCCCGTGCGGCACCTTCGCGAGTGCGGGTTGCTGGGCGAGCGGGTGCTGGCGGCGCATGTGAACTACCTGGCGCGGGGGGACGCGACGCTGCTTGGCGAGTCTGGCACGCACGTGGTGCATTGCCCCCGCAGTCATTATTACTTCGGTCACCAGCAGTTTCCCCTGCGTACCCTGCGGCGCGCGGGAGTGAATATCTGCCTGGGAACCGACAGCCTGGCCAGCGTTTATAAAAGCCGCCGCGAGCGCGTCGAGTTGAGCATGTTCGACGAAATGCGGGCGCTGGCGCGAGCCCATCCGCAGTTGCGGCCAGAGGCGATTCTGCGCATGGCCACGATCAACGGAGCCCGCGCCCTGGGACTCGCCAGCCAGACCGGCGAGTTGCGCCCGCGGACCTGCGCCGACCTGATCCTGCTGCCTTTCAACGGGGCCCCCGCGCACGTGGCGGAGGCCGCGGTCAATTACCGGGGACCGGTGAGCGGCAGCATGATTCAGGGCCAATGGGCTCTGGCCCCTGGCTCGCCAGGAACCAGTCCGGAATCAAGAACACCAGGTGTGCCAGCCGGCGGGCTGCGATCACCCGCTTTGCCGGGAGGACGGCGCACCAGCCAGGAGCCATGAAGCCCTTTGAAGCAGAACTGGCCAGACGGTTGGCGGAACTCCAGGCGGCCGGCCTGCGGCGGGAACTCCGCCGCATTGATTCCGCGCAATCCACCCGCGTGCGAATGCTGGATGGCGAGCTGCTGAACTTCTCTTCCAATGATTACCTGGGCCTGGCCACGCATCCGGCCTTGATCGCAGCGGCGAGGGAGGCGGCGGAACGGTATGGGGCCGGGTCAGGCGCATCCCGGCTGGTCTGCGGCTCGCTGGCACCGCATCATGAACTGGAGGAGGCGCTGGCCGACTTCAAAGGTCTGCCCGCAAGTCTCGTTTTCTCCTCGGGCTATGCCGCGGCGCTGGGCGCCATTGGCGCTCTGGCCGGGCGCGGCGACATCGTGATCATCGACAAGCTCAGCCACGCCTGCATTGTGGATGCGGCGAGGATCTCCGGTGCGGCACTGCGGGTCTTTGCCCATAACGACATGGACGATCTGGAGTCCATTCTCAAATGGGCGGCAGGCAAGCGCGGCGCTGGCAATGTGCTGGTGGCCACCGAATCAATCTTCAGCATGGATGGCGATCAGGCGCCCCTCCAGGCCATCGTGGACCTGAAGAACCGCCATGGCGCCTGGCTGATGGTGGATGAAGCACACGCCACGGGGGTCTTTGGGCCAGGCCGCCGGGGATTGGCCGAAGCCCGCGGAGTAACCGGCCAGATTGAAGTCCAAATGGGCACGCTCGGCAAAGCGCTGGGTGCCTCCGGCGGCTACATCTGCGGTTCCCGGGAGCTGATTGACTATCTCATCAATCGCGCGCGGACTTTTGTTTTTTCCACCGCGCCGGTGCCGTCCGCCGCGGCTGCGGCCCGGGCCGCGATTGAACTGGTGCGATCTGCCGCGGGCGCGGCGTTGACCGCAACCCTCTGGCGGAACATCGAGCAACTCCGGAGCTTGAACCCACGCCTCGCTCAAGCGCCCGCGGGCGCCATCATGCCCCTGATTATTGGTGACGAAAACGAGGCCCTGACAGCCGCCGGCAAGCTGCGACAGCGCGGGGTGCTGGTGCCGGCCATCCGTTACCCCACGGTGGCACGGGGCTCGGCCCGGTTGCGCATCACCGCAACCGCCGCCCACGAAACTCCGGATCTGCGGGCGCTGGCGGCAGCTCTTGCCGAGGCGGGACTCGGCGGGCCGCCCCCAGCGATACCAAACTGAATCCTTCACATGCGCAAGGCGGCCAAAATCGATCACGAGTATGTCTGGCATCCGTTTACGCAGATGCGCGACTGGCTCAAACGGGAGCCGATCGTCATCGCCTCGGGCAGCGGGGCGGTCCTGACTGACATTCATGGCCGTGAATACCTGGATGCCAATGCCTCCATTTGGACGAATCTGCACGGTCACACACATCCCGCGATGAACGCTGGAATCACCCGCCAGTTGGACAAGATCGCGCATAGCTCGGCGCTGGGGCTGGCAAATGTGCCCGCTTCACTCCTGGCGAAGGCGCTGGTAACCCTGGCCAATGTCCCGGCGAACTCAGCGCCCGCCCGCCGTTCGCACCCCGGCCCGTGGCTGCGGGGGAATCCCCTGCTGACCAGGGTTTTTTACAGTGACAACGGTTCCACGGCCACGGAAGCAGCCCTGAAAATGGCCTACGAGTTCTGGCGCCGCACCCACGGCGGCCGAAAACCACGATTCCTTTCGCTCGGCGGCGCTTACCATGGGGACACCGTTGGCGCGGTTTCCCTGGGACACATTGAACTTTTTCACAAAGCCTATGGCGGGCTTTTGTTTGAAAGTGACCAGGTGCGTTCCCCGGCGTGCTATCGCTGCCCCTGCAATCGGGCCGCGCCCGACCGGGCCGATGCCCGGAGCTGCCGCAAATGCAATTGGGAATGCCTCGGCTGGGTGGAACAGAAGTTTGCCGAACGCCACAGGGCCGGGAAAGAGTATGCCGGGTTTGTTTTCGAGCCTCTCGTGCAGGGCGCAGCGGGCATGATTCCGCAACCGGAAGGCTGGCTGCGGCGCGCGGCTGAGATCGCCCGCGGCCACGGCGCGCTGCTCATCGCGGACGAAGTCATGACGGGCTTTGGACGCACCGGCCTGAATGAAGCCTGGCCCATGACGCCCTTTGCCTGCCACCACGAAGGAGTGCAGCCTGATTTCCTGCTGCTGGCCAAAGGCCTGACCGGCGGGTACCTCCCCATGGCCGCCACGTTGACTACCAACGCCGTTTTCGAAGCGTTCCTCGGCGAATACGACGAGTTCAAAACCTTTTTCCATGGGCACAGTTATACCGCGAACCAGTTGGGGGCGGCGGCCGGGTTGGCGAGCCTGAAGCTGCTCACCAGCCAGCGGAGCCTGAATCAGCGCGGGAAACTGGAGCGCCTGATGGGCGCCGAACTTTCGTCCCTTTGGCGCTTTCCCCGGGTGGGCGACATTCGCCAGGTGGGGCTCGTCGCCGGTGTCGAGTTGGTGCAGGACTGGACCACCCGGACCCCCTTTGATCCCCGGGAACGCGTGGGCATCCGGGTTTGCGAAGCCATGCTGCGGCGCGGGGTGCTCACCCGGCCAGTGGGCGACGTGATTGTGCTGATGCCCATCTATTGCACAACCGCCAGGCAACTGAGCCGAATCATCGCCGTCCTGGCTGAAGCGATTGACGAAGTGCTCGGCAAGTGAGCGGTTCAGTGCCCCGGTTGGTGTTCCTGGATATACTCCTGCTTGAGCCCCAGGCTCTCGGGGG
>JBBQYD010000464.1:0-4610 GCA_038209025.1 Verrucomicrobiota bacterium
GCCCGTCTTCACTAACACGCTGCTGGCGCGCTGGGTGTATCCTCGCGAAACGGTCCATCTTTCAGTCGGAGCCACCAGCCTGCGCCCGCTCACCTATATCTGGCAGTTCACGACGAATGGTTTTGCCACCACCAACGTGCTCCAGAGCGGGACGAACCGCACTTACGGCATTGCCAGCGCGGGCTACGAACATTCCGGCACCTGGCGCGTGGTGGCGCTGGACGTGGCCGGCAACGCATCGGCCAGCACCACCGCCAAGCTGGTCGTCGGCTCGCGCTTCTACCACCTGTATCCGCTGGCCAATAGCATCCCGGCGGGCACCGATGTTTTCGTCAAGGCCATGAACGAGGCAGGCACGGTGGTCGGGCAGGCTGGCTATGGGGGCCCCGGAACTCCGCGCGCCTACAAATTCAATCGCTACGGGGACACGGTCCTCGGTGGAACGATCTACAGTGACTACGGCCAGGCCAATGGCATCAACGCCGGTGGCGACGTGGTCGGCCGCGCCGTGGGGTCAAACGGCATGGCTCGCGCCGTGCGCTGGAGGTCCAGCGGCGTCTTCGGGGGACCTCTGGAAAGCCCGCCGCCCCCCAACGCCGCCCCCGTGGACTTGGGCATTCCGCCCGGTTTTGCCGATACTCATTTCGAGGCAGTGGCGGTCAACGACCAGGGACAAATCCTGGTCAACGGGAACTTCCAGACCGTGGCCGCGCACTACGCCTTGCGGTGGCAGAATGGCCAATGGCAGAGCCTCTCGGATCGGGAGTGGGGAGGCTACCAGGGGTGGACGGTGGCCCTGGGAAGCAGTTCGCTCGGCCACATTGCCGGGTACTCGGAAGGCGAGGCCTACAATTCCTTCTCCCACGCCTGGGTGTTTGATCCCCACAACGAGCCAGAGAATCCCGCGGGTGAGCTGCCCGCGACCGACCTGCCCAAGTACTACCCCATCGACGGCAATTACTCGCGCGCCACCGGGGTGAACGATCGGGGCCACGTCGTCGGCTGGCGCAAGCCGTCGAAATTCACCGGGGTTGCGCGCGCCTTCGTGATCGCGCGGAACGAGTTGATTGAGTTGGACATATTCTCCAACACCTCCCTTGCCGACCTTAAGGTCAACAACTACGGGGACATCATCGCGAATGACTTCTCCGCCGTGACGAACGACATCGGGCGTCCCATGGTGATCCGCGACAACGGGCTCATCCCGCAGGGTGCCACTGGGCCGGACTACCGGAATCATCGCGCGTTTCTGCTCCAAGATCTGGTCCTGGGCGGGATCGGACCATTCGAGAGTTTCCAGAGTGTAAATGCCATCCAGGAATCGGGCGGCATCGCCGGCACCGGGAGAATACCGGGATTGGGTTTTCGGCCTTACCTGCTCGTACCCACGTCCTCGCCGGGCAACCGTCCGCCGGTGGCTACAGACGACAGGGTGACGCGGTTCACCGACGGGGTGATGGTGTCTTTCAGTCAGCGGCTGCTCGGGAACGACAGTGACCCTGACCCGAACGAAGTGCTCAGCCTGTTTTCTTACAGCAGCCTGACGACCAACGGCGGCACCGTGAGTTTGCAGGGCGACTGGCTCACCTACACTCTCACGAATGGTTACACCGGCCCCGACCAGTTCAGTTACACCATCAGCGACAACCGGGGTGGTCTGGCCACAGCGAATGTGTTCATCCAACCGGAGAACCCGCGCTTCATCCCGCCCGCCAATGAGATCAAGGTGCTCTCCGATCCGCCGGGAACAATACCGGCACTGCGCTACCGTGGCACCCCGGGGGTGACTTACCGGATTGAACGCAAAGACGCCCTGATGCCCGGCATCTGGCCAACGGTGGCGGTGCTCACCGCCGGCCAGGACGGCACCCTCGACACCCTCGATTCCGGCGCCATCTTCCACAATCGTCGCTTCTACCGGGCCGTCCAGCAGCCGTGAGGTGGCGGATGAACTCACGCACACTTGTAGAGCGGGCATGGATGGGATACCATTGAGGAATCAAACCATATATTTTGATTCCGGTGATAGTTTGGGGGTTTTTCAGCACGGTTTTTTCAGGCTGAAACGGCGACCGAAACCACTGATTCAATTATCTGCCATTGGAGCTATTGGCAGAGTGGTCGAATGACTTCGTGACTCGGCTGTGGATATCGGAGTGAGGGTTTGCCTGTGAGCGTTTTTGAGTAAAACCCGCCCCTGCCAGAGCTCAGTTTGCAGAGTGCGGCGTTTGCTGCCATGGCGGGCAATTCTTGCTCGATTTCCCAAACGACTCGGCGGGCTGCCGCCCTGGATATTCAGGCCGAGCTGTCAATCGGGGTGGCGGAGGATGTGATAATTCTGAGCAAATATTTCCCGCGCTGGATCCGCTTTCGCGCCGGATTGGGCGGGCCCAGCCCCGTCGACGATGGCCAACTGGATCACTTTGGCTTCCAGCAAGCGGGCCATTTCCAGGGGCTCCCCGTGGACTCCGCGTTTATCGCCCAGGGTGGCGGTGGCCACAACCAGCACGGGCGGATGGTCAGGGTTTAAGCGCGCCGCGTCGCCGCCTTTTAGCAAGGGCGCCCCGGCAAGTGAAATGACGGCGCCGGCGTTGGCCGATTTCTCGAGCGCCTCAAAAAAATCCGGCGCTTTCAAACCAATTTCGCGAGAGGTCATGGGATTGCCCAAGTTGGCGGCTTTGACGGTGAGCACAGTCATGCCGTGCTTTTTGAGGGCCGCTTTAAGCTCTTGCTCGACCAGGGACGGTGGCCCCCAGGAAGCGTCCGGAGTGATGAGCGCGACCTGCTTTTTGGTGCCCGCAATGCGGGCTGCTTCATCGGCCAGGACCGAAGCGAGAGCTTCGCTAGGTTCCAACAGGGTCTGGAGGGCTTGGGGTTTGCAGCCGGGGAATGAGAGAAGGATGGCCAAGCCGAAGGCGGCCCATATTCCGCGTAGTCTCTTAGCGCCGCGGCCCGCAAAGCACCGCGCAGGGAGAGTAGAGTGAGAACCAAATTGATGAGCTTGGGGCGGGTTCATAGGCAGAGCGGCTTAATCCGGCCCATTCTGGTAATTATAGAATTCGGGGATATCGGCCGTGTCGTAAGCGAAAGGAGCGTCACCGTTGGGCAGAGCCGGGTTGTAGTAGATTTTTATGTAGGCGGCGTGCCCATCGACAAAGCTGACGTTCACAATCGCGTCCTTGTAGGAAATGTCCTTATCGCCCGTGCGGCTTTTATGCCAGGAATAACTCCAATGAAAGGGCCACTCGGACATCAGCCAGGTGCGGGCGGGGTGTCTGACGATCGGCAACCCAAGATCGAGCAGGTTGTTCTTGGGGTTGCCCCGGTTATCGCAGCCATTAAAAACGTAGCTGCTGTAATCAAGGGTCGCATTGGCGTAATGAGGAATCTTGTACCCGTAGTCTTTCCAGCCGCGATCTCGGGCGCATTGGAAGACCATATGGTTGCTGGGGCTAGGACCGGTAATGCCCGCATAGGGTTTGACGAGCTCTTTGTACCACCACCAAATATCTTTGTTGCCGGAATACCACCAGATGCCCGGGTTGCTGCTCACGCTGTCCCTGCGCGGCGTCTTTTCCCGGTTATCGCCGCAGTACATCACCATGGCAAGGTTGATCTGCTTGAGGTTGGAAAGGCACTGGGTCTGAACCGCCTTGGCTTTGGATTTGGACAAAGCGGGCAGCAGCATCGCCGCCAAAATCGCGATAATCGCGATGACCACCAACAACTCGATCAAGGTAAAGCTCTGCTTGGTACCAGCCCGGATCGTATGGCGGCTTTTCATAAGCTTAGTTCAGTTATAAGGCAGTCTGCGTGGCTCGTCAAGCCTGGCCGAGAGGCCAAAATCCTCGCCCAATATTTCGAGTCTTCAAAAACGCTCTCATGAAAGTGCCGATGAAGAATTCAAACTATTGGTGACCCCTTTACGGACATTCCAACACCTTTGACGCTGAGACGGGAGGGATTATCAAATCGGCCGGTCAGGTGACCCCTGGTCAACTGCTTAAGGCGCGTTTGAAGTCAGGTGTGGTTACCAGTAGGGCCGAGGTCCAGCCGCAAAAGAATTGATACTGAAGGCATAGCCAAGTATAAAACAACCACTTCAGTTTGAAGACTGCATGCCATGAAGCCTAACCTCATTGGGGGGCACCGGTTTGCAGGGGTGATTCTCGCACCGGCTCCCAGCCGCTGACCTATCAATGGTATAAAGACGATCTTGTGATCAGGAGCAGTGGCTATTCCGGCTACACGACCAACGCGCTCACAGTCAATTACACCCGCACTTCCACCCAGGCCGTCGCGTAATCCACCCCGTCGAGCATCCAGACAGATTCCCCGGCCACGCTGCCCCCGCACAGCGCCACCGTATCGACTTCCAGCCACCCCGCCTTGTTTTCCTCCCACACGCTGCCGCGAATCGGAATCTGGTGCCGCAGCAACGTGCCCGGCCGCGTCAGTACCGCCGCCGCAACTTCTCCAGAACCTCTTTCCGGGTCGTCTGTCTCATGCTTTTGTCCATTCCCGCCACGGTAACAGTTAGTTCTGGCGCAACGTATCATTTCTCCAACCTTTACCCCCGCTCCCGGGTAACAAAACTTTTGGCGCAATTC
>JBBQYD010000465.1:0-4609 GCA_038209025.1 Verrucomicrobiota bacterium
CGCGAGGTCTTTGCCATTAAAAAGCGCGACGGGTTTGCCAAACGTTACCTTTGCGAGGTCGGGGACGGGAGGGATGGGCGGAATGCGCCGGCCGCTAAACTCTGCCTGGCCGAAAGGTTTGCCGTCCGCCTTGGTCTTCACCGTGGTGAGCGCCAGGATGCCACCCCGCAGCCTGCCGGTGATGGTCTCGGTAATCTTTTCCTCTTGTTCCTTGCCTGTGCTGTCCTTCTTCTTGGCTACCGACAGGCGTTTAAGGATGAGTTCATCGCTCGTGGCCACCACGCTGTCCACCGGCAGCACACTGCCACCGGCCCAAAGAATGCTGCCCTTGAATTGGCCATTGCCTTCCTCGATGCCCAGCCAGCCTGCCCGCTCGTTGGGCAGGGTGAGGGCCCAGCGTCCGGTGAAGGGGTTTTCCGCGGCGCTCAACCGGGAGACGCCCGGGAGACAGAGTGCGCAGGTGAGCAGGACGCTGAAGCGGCTGATTAAAGACATAAACGTAACAATGATTAAACCAGAGCCACGATACAAGGCTCTTGTGCTCCTGGCACCGCATATTGTGACAGCTTCGGATACTTTTGTGCTTGCTCGGGACCCGGTGGAAGCGCCTCAAGGCGAAGGCGCGGCCGACCGCGGCGCCATCGCGGCGCCAGGTCTCACCTCGCCGACGGCTCCGAGCGAGCCCAGCAGGTTGGTGGCCTCGTGGGCCAGCAGTTCCAAGCCGCCCTCCCGGGGCCGGAACCCGCCGTAAAAGAGGTGTGCGACTTCCACCTCGTAGCCGCCCTCGGCATAGGCCGCGCGAGTTGGCAGGTAGCCCATATCCCCGTTGGCATAGCCGATGAGGTACACCCGCTTGCCGGTCGAACTTCGAAGCCAGTCCGTAAACTCGGAGAACACCTCGGCGTTGACGCCGAGCAGGATGATGTCGCCGAGACCAACGGCAAACAACTCCGCATCGCGGTGGCTGGCGCTCTTGCCGGACTTGCTTGCCGCAAGGAGAGTGGAGCGCCAGTGCTCGACCACCCGCCGGTATTTGTCGCCCCATTGGCCAAGGGGGTCGTCGTTTTGAAGCGCCCCCTCCGCAAAGCGATTAATCTCGCTGGCGTCGAGTACGTCCAACGGCAGTTGTATGGTGCGGCTGCTGACCTCAAAGTGTGGCCGGGCCTTTGGCCTGGCACTCTTCAAAAGCGACCCCACCGAAGCAGCCATCTCTCCGCCCCAGAGACTGACCTTGGCGGCATCGACATTTTCGGCGGGCGGATTAAGGTTGGCCGAGGCGCCGTTGGTCATGAATACCACCGGGTTTCCAGGGAGTTGCTGAGCCAGGGAGAGCGCGGCTTGGCCAGAGATGTCCGCGCTGATGTGGCGATTGGCAGGCCCCAGGGCGACAGGATGGATGGCGTAATTCATGATGGCGGCGGCAAAGGTGCCATCGGGGCGGCGGAAGCCAAGAGCGGCAACGCGCGGGTCGGTGTGGGAGGAAGCGGCCTTCCGGCGATCCACCGCGAGAGCCAGATGGCCTTCGACAGTTACCAGGTTGACTTCCTCGGTGTTGGCGATGGCGCAGTTGGCCGCCTCACGCAGGCGCAACTGCAGGAATTCGACGTAAACCGGGTCGTATTCGCCCGCTTCCCGCAGATGAATGGTGCAGGGGCCGGCGTGGGTATGGGTGGCGGAAAGCATCACCTGATGACTCTGCAAGTTCAAGGCCCCCAGCGCCCAGACGCGGAAGGACTCGACAATCGAACGGTCGAACCCCACCAGGTCGCAATGCAGCCAGAGCAGTTTTGTGCCCTTATCTTCAAGGT
The DNA here is from genome assembly GCA_038209025.1 of Verrucomicrobiota bacterium. Classification (GTDB taxonomy): domain Bacteria; phylum Verrucomicrobiota; class Verrucomicrobiia; order Limisphaerales; family UBA8199; genus JBBQYD01. The sequence goes on from JBBQYD010000465.1 coordinate 1,809, forward strand.
AAAAGCCTTTCGCAAACAGTGGATCCAGAACTCCGGCGGAGGGTTGAATCCGAGCGGCGAAGCCGGAGAGTTGAACTCCAGGTTTGGGAGTTATATCGATCTGTGACGTGCCAAGAATCATAATTGAACCTTTCCGAGAGCACCGCGGTGCTCGTAGATTTTTTCGAACGCGTGGGCTATGTCGTCCATGTCCGATTCCGTGCCTAACATCAGGCTCTGCTCCAGCCAGGCGCCCTGTTCGAAACAGATTTTCTCACAATTGGGGCAGTTGACCTGGCTGTAATCGAGCGTTTTGCTTGCGGTTGGGAGATAGGGGCCGAACGCTCTATTCAAAAAGAGCGGCTGCCGGTAAAGGGGCAGCGCATAACCGCTCGATACGGGTATGCCTTCCGCTTGCAGAGCCTCGAGGATCGCCTCGCGGGGAGCGCCAAAAGCCGCGGCTTCAATCCGAAGCAGGAACAGGTGATAGCTGTGCCGCGTGCAGTCGGACGGACGTCGTTGCGGATGGATGCCGGGGATGCGGCTGAGCCTGGCGGCCAGGTACTGACCGTTGTGGTCACGAGTGGAGGTTTGGGCTTCGAGACGCTGGAGTTGCGCGTTGAGCAAGGCTCCCTGAAACTCACCCAGCCGGTAATTGCCGGAAATGACGTGATGCTCGTACCACACGCCCCCGGGTATGCGCCCGCAATTGTGAATGGACCGGCAGGCTTCGGCGAGCCGGTCATCGGAGGTGGTGATGATTCCGCCTTCGCCGCAAGTGAGATTCTTGCTGGACTGAAAGGAGAATGATCCCAAATGGCCCATGGAACCTGAGGGGCGGTGTTGGGATGATGCGGCATGGGCATGCGCGGCGTCTTCGATCACCATCAACCCATGCTTTTCAGCGATGGCCATGATCGCGTCCATGTCCGCTGGCTGCCCAGCCATATGCACCGGAATGATGGCGCGGGTGCGGGGCGTGATGGCAGCTTCAATGGCCCGTGGGTCCAGGTTGAAGGTTTCCAGATCGATGTCGGCGAAGACGGGGACCGCGTTGGCCTCGACGACGGCCGTGGCGGTGGCCAGGAACGTGTAAGGCGGCACGATGACCTCCTCCTCGGCTTGGATGCCGGAAGCCATTAGCGCGATGCGCAGGGAAACCGTGCCATTGACCACAGCAATGGCGTGTTTGCAGCCATGCATGGCGGCGAAGCTGCGCTCAAATTCCGCCACTTCAGCGCCCTGGAGCTTCCCCCACTTGCCGCTGCGGAGGGCCTGCAGGAGGCGTTGTTCTTCGTCATTGCCGAACACCGGCCAGGCCGGGAAGGGCTCGGTGCGCGTCTTTTGTCCGCCGAAAACTGCTAAAGGTGATGGCATAAATCAGGGGTATTTGGTTTGGAATTTCTTATCCAACAACTGGAGGTCGTGCCGCAAGGTGTCGCGTTCGGGCTTGAAGCCGTCAGGAAATTCTTCCGTGAGGCGGCGGGAGAGTTCGCGAAAGTGCTCCAGGAAGGCGAGGGCCGCCTGGCGTGAGTGGGGCAAAGCGACGATTCGATCAAACTGTTCCTGGACGGCGTTGAAGCCGGTGCCGCGCGGGGGCGGGGACCAGATCAGCATGCCGGGATAGGCCTCGACGAGGTCGCGCAGCACTTCGCGTTGCGTGGGTTTGTCGGCCACTTGCAGGATGGCTTGGCCGATGGAGCGGGCCGGGTCGTAAGCCGCCGGGTTGTAGGCATAATCCGCGCACGTGGCCAACGGGAGCCGGTTGATCTGATTCTGTTTGCGGTGGGGGTTGCCCATGTAGCCATCAACGACTTCGCACAGGTCGGGATCACGGTCGATGACCGGTCCCAGATGCATCGTGGGGCGGTCGTCGTTGACCGGGTAATTGTCCCACAGGAAAAGGCGGTGGCCGGAGATGCGGCGGAAAGTGTCGGCCCCTTTACGCGACACTCGGCCGACGACAGCGTCGCCGGTCCAGAAGAGATAGACGTCCCGGTCGAGTTCGCGAGCGAGGGTCTCCAGGTAAGGTTGCTGCTTCTCGCCGGTGCCGTCAGCCCAATAGTACGTTGGGCAAAAGATCATTTTAGCTTCGGGGTCTTTGGCGCGAAGGCGCTTGAAGACCGTGTTGACCAGGCGGGCATGACTGCTGGCGTTAATCCCCTGGGTGATGTCATCAAGGGAGATGTTGAACCAGTGGACGCCCAGGCCCTGCATCCAGACATAATGTTTATAGAGCAGGTCAATGTCCTCGGGGGAGTCGCCATTGATAAAGCGTTTGCTGACCAGGTTAGGGTTCATGCCGAAACAAAACTCAATGCCGGCGCTCTGGCAGGCTCGCACCACGCGCTCGTAGGCTTGTTTTTTCTCCGCCGGCAGGTCTTCCCACCAGCGATTGGCATTCCCGTCCGCCCAGTTGGCGTGATGTTCAATGTCGAACATGGACAGGTAACAATTCATCAGGAAGTTCAACTTGAAGCGCGCGAGCCACGGGATTTCTTCGAGATACTGTTCGGGCGTCCAGCCCCAGCCCTTGGTGCCGCGTATTTTGAAGCCGGGGGACGCTCCGGCCGGCAACGGTTCGGGGAACTCGCGCTTTTCTGCCGGGAGCTGAACGTAGAATTTCTTCCGCAGGTCGGGGCGGATGACAAAGTTTTCCGGAGCGATGACACCGGCGGCTGCCTGGAACCAAGGCGGCGTGCCGACCGTGCCAACTTTTTCAAGACACGTGAGGGTGAGGGTGTTTTGCCCGATCACCAGAGCGCCGGGCGCAATCGGCAGCTTGCGTACGGTGAACTCGCCGGATGGAAAACCATTGGGGC
>JBBQYD010000466.1:0-4591 GCA_038209025.1 Verrucomicrobiota bacterium
ACGGCGAGGTCCAACTTGCCCTTGAACGACTGTTGCAGATTTCGCCTTTGCTTACCGTGGTAATGGTCAGCAGCGGCGACACCGGCATCCAGGGCACCCCGTACAACGAAAAAGTGAATGCCACGTTGGAACAATGGCGGGAAGAACAACGTCGCAACCGCCTCCCCATGATAGTCGTGCTGCGCGGTGCGCAGGGAAAATGGACACATTACTCCGTAACGGCCGCCCCGTTTCCAGTGGATTTTCCGCCCCTGCCGCGCCCGTTGGCAGTGTCACCCAAGGCCTTGCCAGCCCCGCCGGCCGCCAAATCTCCCCCGCCCAGAAAGACCTTGCCGCCACTGATCATGAGCGGGAAAAAAGCGCCTGCCCCGCCACCGCCCGACGCAATCATCCAGCCACCCTTGATCGTGCCTGCAACCACCAACGCAGCGATAGTGCCGCCGCCGCAACCGTCGCCGCCCGAACCTGCTCTGCAAAAGACCAACCCTCCGCTGGTCGCTCAACCAATCGCAGTTCCCCCTTCCCCCGTTGTGGTTCCGACGAATCAACCCGTGGAAATCAAACCGCAGCCATCGTCACCCCCGCCCCAGGTTGTGGCCAAACCTCAAACTACCGTTTACTCAAACGCCCCGCTGACCACAGCTCTCTCCAACCCGGTCCCGGTTAAGACGCCGACTGTCGAACCGGCAACCAACGCCCCGGCCGCCTTGATGGACTCGCCTGAACAACCAGGTCCCACGGCGGATTCACCACCAAATCCACCCCCCAAAAAGAGGCTGTTGATGATCGGAGTTGCCGCGGTGCTCCTGGTGGCCATGCTGGGCCTTCTGCTGGCCCGGCGCTCGCGCAAAGCCAGCCATGCGAGCCTCATAACCCGCAGTTTGGAAAGGAAACCATGAACATCACCCGACGCCGGTTTATCCAACAAACCAGTGTGCTTGCCGTCGCCGCAACCACCCTGCCAACACCCGCCGCCGAGAGTGCCAGCCCTTCCTCAAGCAAGCTCCCCCGCTGGCGCGGATTCAATCTGCTCGAAAAATTCACGAAACGACGCGAAGGCAATCCGCCATTCCAGGAAGCCGACTTTGCCGTGATGCAGGAATGGGGGTTCAGTTTTGCCCGGCTGCCGATGTCGTATTTGTGCTGGTGCGAGGCCGACCCGGCGAATTGGCAAAAGCTGCGCGATGAGGAACTGGGGCATATCGATCAGGCGGTCGAATTCGGGCGCAAATGCGGGGTGCATGTAAACCTGAACTTTCATCGCGCTCCCGGCTACTGCGTCAACCCGCCCCGGGAACCACTGGACCTCTGGAAAGACCAGGAAGCCCTCGACGCCTGCTCATTCCATTGGGCCCGGTTCGCGAAACGTTACAAAGGAATTCCGAACCGGGACCTCAGCTTCGACCTCCTGAACGAGCCCCCGCAAATTGACGAAGCCGCTTATGTGCGCGTCGTCAAAGCGCTCGTGGCCGCCATCAGGTCCGAAGACCCGCAACGCCTGATCATCGCCGATGGACTGCGCTGGGGGCTTGATCCAGTTCATGGCCTGGCTGACCTGGGCGTCGCTCAAAGTACTCGAGGATATAGTCCGATGGAAATCAGCCATTACAAAGCCAGCTGGATCAACGGCTCGGATAAATGGCCGGAGCCCACGTGGCCGCTCAAAAAGGACGGCCGGGTCATCTCAAACAAGACCAAACTCCAAGCCGAACGTATTGAACCCTGGAAGAAGCTGGAGGAAAGAGGCGTGGGTGTGCATGTGGGTGAATGGGGGGCGTTTCATCAGACACCGCACCCCGTGGTCCTGGCCTGGATGCGCGATTACCTGGACCTGTGGAAAGCCGTGGGCTGGGGTTGGGCTTTGTGGAACCTCCGTGGCAGCTTTGGAGTCCTCGATAGTCAGCGGACGGATGTGCAATACGAGGATTTCCGCGGTCATAAGCTGGACCGCGCCATGCTCGATTTGCTGCGCGCAGGTTGATCTATGACTAAACTCCGTATTTTTGTGGATTTCCAAACGCCTCCCGCGGTGCTGGCACTTCTCCAGGAGGGCACCCGGGGTCACGAGTTGATTTTCCCGCGGCAACCGGCGCTTTCGGTCCTTGCCAAGCCTGAACCGGATGCGCAATTCGCCTCGGCTGACATCGCCTTCGGACAACCCGATACCCTTGCCGTTGCCGGCACTGCCAGGCTCAAATGGATTCATGTCAGCACCTCGGGGATCACACGCTATGACACCCCCCGGTTCCGGGCGCTGGTGGCGGAGCGCAAAATTGTGGTTTCGAATAGCGCCAGTGTGTACCAGGAAGCCTGCGCCACGCATGCCCTGAGTTTCATGCTGGCGCAGGCCCGGCACCTGCCCCGTGCGCTGCAGACGCGCACCGAAAACGGCACGCCCGCCTGGAATGAGTTGCGGGGCGCCTGTGTTCCCCTGCGCGGGCAGACGGTTCTGATCGTGGGCTACGGCGCAATTGGCAGGCGTCTGACAGAGATGCTCCGTCCATTTGACCTGCGCGTAATCGCTTACCGCCGCAAGCCGCGAGGCGACGAAGGGGTGCCGGTCACCACCGAAAATGAGTTAGCCAACACCCTGGCAGGCCCGGTGGACCACATTGTGAATATTCTGCCTGACAACGCGGACACCCGCCACTTCTTCAACGCTGCACGACTCTCTTCTATCAGCCCAGGGGCGATCTTCTACAACATTGGCCGCGGCACAACCGTTGATCAGGAGGCCCTGCTGTGGGAGTTGCGCACCGGCCGGCTCGCCGCCGCCTGGCTGGATGTGACGGATCCGGAACCGCTGCCGGATGACCACCCGCTTTGGAAACAGCCTAACTGTTTTGTTACTCCCCACGTGGCCGGGGGGCACCAGGACGAGACCCTGGCGCTGGCACGCCACTTCCTGAGGAACTTGAATCTCTTCCTCGGCGGTGAGCCGTTGCTCGACCGGGTGATGTGACGTCCCACCCTATTCTTCCGAGAACAGGTATTCCAAGTCGGCCTTCGACAGACTGCGGGCGAAGCCCTCTTCGCCCAGCACATCAGCGATGGTCTGGGCCTTGCTTTGCTGTAGTTCCCAAATCTTTTCCTCCACGGTTCCCGGGGAGATAAGCCGGTAAGCATTGACCGTCTGCGTCTGGCCGATCCGGTGCGAACGATCGATCGCCTGGGCCTCCACCGCCGGGTTCCACCAGGGATCGTAAAGCACCACATAGCTGGCGTTCGTCAGGTTGAGCCCGGTGCCCGCCGCCCGCAAACTCAGCAGGAACACCGCCGGATTCGGATCGTTTTGGAACGTGGCCACGACCTCCTGACGGTTCTTCGTTTGGCCCGTGAGGATGTGCGTGCTGATCTGGTGTTGCCCGCACTCCTGCTCCAACAAATGCAGCATCTGGACGAACTGGCTGAACACCAGCACTTTTTGCCCCTCAGCCACCAGTGAATCGAGCAGTTCAAACAAAGTCTCTGTCTTGCCGGAGGCGGAATCATTGCCCACCAACCGGGGGTGGCAGCAGATCTGGCGCAACCGCGTCAAGGCGGCCAGCACATGCATTTTGCTCTTGTTCAGCCCTTTCTCCGCCACGGTTTTCATCACCTGCTCGCGGCTGCGGCGCAACTCGGCCAGATACAATTTCCGTTGCTCGTCCCCCAACTGACAATCGCGCCGCTGCTCAATCCGCTCCGGCAAATCCTTGGCCACGTGTTTCTTGAGCCGCCTCAACAACAACGGGCGCAGTTTGGCCGCCAGTCGGCGGCGCCCGATCCGCTGCGCGGACTCCGCGTTTTCACCGTGCGGCTCGTAGATTTCCAGGAACTGCTCCTGCGTTCCGAGGTACGAGGGCTGAATGAAATCCACGATGCTCCACAAATCCAGCAGACGATTCTCCAGCGGGGTTCCCGTGAGGGCCAGCTTATGATCGGCTTTCAACTGTTTCACCGATTGCGTGACCTGCGCGCCTGGATTCTTGATGAACTGCGCCTCATCCAGGATCACAGTGCGAAAGGGAAATTTCTGCAGTTCCTCCAAATCCCGGCGCAAGAGCGCGTAGTTGGTCACTATAATATCGTGTTCCGGGATCTGCTTGCGCAGGTTGTGCCGCGCCGCGCCGCTTTCCAGCACCAGCACCTTCAGGTGCGGCGTGAAGCGGTTGGCTTCCCGCTGCCAATTGTGCAGCACGGATGCCGGGCAGATTACCAGCGACGGCTTCGGGTCTTTCGAATGCCAATCCTTGAGCCACGCCAGCCAGGCCAACGTTTGCAGCGTTTTACCCAGGCCCATGTCGTCCGCCAGAATGCCCCCCAGCCGGATCTGGGCCAGGTGGCAAAGGAAATCAAACCCATCCTTTTGATACGGTCGCAATTCCGCCTGCACATTCGGCGGCAGATGGGTGACTGGCACGCCGCGGAAATCTTTCAACCGCTCCCGCAGCGCCTTCGCCTGCGGGGAATCCACAAATCTCTTCAACCCCTCCTCGTCCAGGTGGGCCACCTGCTCCATGCCGATCCTCTGCGCCACCGGCACCAATCCATCCACCCCCAGATCCGCCATCGTCTCGTGGGCCGTTTGCACCGCATGCGCATCCAGTTC